>CANOFK010000081.1 GCA_947565265.1 uncultured Clostridia bacterium
TTTTCAAAGGTGGTGGGGTTTTTAGGGGCAAAGCCCCTAAACCGCCGGAGGCAAAGCGCCGGAGGCAAGCACCTTTTGGCCGGGGCGGGCATAGGATAGGGTACCAGAGCGAAGGAAAGGGGCATCTGCATGGCGGGTTATCTGGCGTCGGGGATCGACATATCGCAGTTCAACGGGGATGTGGACATAAACGGGCTGCGGGGGAAGGTAGACTTTATCATCATACGCTGCGGGTATGGGAGCGACTATACCTCTCAGGACGACACCCAATACTGGGCGAACGTGCGCAAGTGCCGGGCGGCGGGGATACCCTTTGGGGTATACCTGTACTCGTACGCCAGGAACCGGGAAATGGCGCTGAGCGAGGCCCGGCACACCCTGCGGCTTTTGCAGGGGGTGGAGCCCCTATACGGCGTATGGTACGACCTGGAGGACGCCACGCTGCCCAGCGGCCAGGCGCTGGTGGACAACTGCCTGGCCTACTACGGGGCGCTGAAGGACGCGGGCTTTTACTGCGGGCTGTATGCCTCGCTGAGCTGGATGCGCACCCGGCTGGACAGCCCCCGGCTGGCCGGGATAGACCGGTGGGTGGCCCAGTGGAACGATCAACTGGACTACCCGGGCGCGGGGCTGTGGCAGTACAGCGACCGGGGGGTTATCAACGGGAAAATATTTGACCTGGACCGGGCGTTTCGGGATTACCCGGCCATAATAGGGAAAGGAGATTGGACCGACATGACAAGAGAAGAGGTGCAGCAACTGGCCAGGCAGGAGGCCCAGGCGGTGTACGACCGGAACGAGAAGAAGTACCCCACCTTTGACCAGGTGCCCAAGTGGGCCCGGCAGGCCGTGGAGGACGTGTACCGGGAGTTGGGCTTGGCGGGGTCCGGTGAAACGGTGACGGGGAAAACCCGGATAGACGCCAGCTACAGCTATATACGGGCCCTGTACGTAATAGAACGGGTGCTGCAAAAGCTGGACGGGATGGCGGAAAGCTGAGAACCTGTCCAGCATTGATCCGCGCCCATCTTGCCGGCATATTTTCCGCCGTAGGACGCAGCTTTTGCTTGGCAATCGTGGGATTGCCCGCGCGCAATCTACGTCCTCTGACAAAAAATGTCCTCTGACAACAAACCTGTCCGCGCAATCCGTGCACGGCTAGCAGGTTCTAAGGCGGGGCAGGGCCTTTTTGGCCCTGCCCTGTTGCGCCGGCGGGGGTTTTGTGGTATAATCTTCTTTATTCCTGTTGGTTTATATGCTGCCTATTACCACCGAAAGGGGATAAGAAACTATGTGTGGATTTATTGGCTTTACCGGCGACGGGGACCAGGGCGTGTTGCAGGAGATGGCCGGCGCCATTGCCCACCGGGGGCCGGACGACGCCCAGTATTACCAGGACGGGCGGGTATCGCTGGGGTTCCGGCGGCTTTCGATTATTGACCTGGAGGGCGGGCGCCAGCCTATGTGCAACGAGGACGGGTCTAAAGTGCTGGTGTTTAACGGGGAGATATACAACTACCGGGACCTGAAGAAGGACCTGCTGGCCGCCGGGCATACCTTTAAGACCGCGGCGGACAGCGAAGTGGTGCTGCACGGCTATGAGGAGTACGGCCCCGGTATGCTGGACAAGCTGCGGGGGATGTTCGCCTTTGTGATATGGGACAAGGAGAAGGGGGAACTGTTTGGGGCCAGGGACTTTTTTGGCATAAAGCCCCTGTACTATGCCAGCATGGGGGAGAGTTTCCTGTTTGGGTCGGAGATAAAGGGGTTTTTGCCCCACCCGGCCTTTAAGAAGGCGCTGAACCGCCGGGCGCTGGAACATTACCTGAGCTTTCAGTACTCGCCGGGGCCGGAAACCTTTTTTGAGGGGGTGTACAAGCTGCCCCCGGCCCACTACTTTACCTATAAGGACGGGGACATGGCCATTACCCGGTACTGGCTGCCCAAGTTCCAGGCGGACGAGGGCAAGAGCCTGGAAGAGTGGGTGGACGCCATTGAAAAGACCTTTGACGGCAGCGTGGAGGCCCATAAGGTCAGCGACGTGGAGGTGGGGTCCTTTTTGAGCTCGGGGGTGGACTCCAGCTATGTGGCGTGCTCGGCCCATGTGGACAAGACCTTTACCGTGGGCTTTGACAACGGCGAGCGGTATAACGAAACCAGCTACGCCAAGGAGCTTTCGGCGCTGATACCGGTGAAGAACATCAGCAAGGTGATTACGCCGGAGGAGTTTTGGGGCAACTTTGGGAAGATACAGTACCATATGGACGAGCCCCTGGCGGACCCCTCGGCGGTGGCCCTGTACTTTGTGTGCAACACCGCCGCCCAGCACCTGAAGGTGGTGCTTTCCGGCGAGGGGGCGGACGAACTGTTTGGGGGGTATAACATCTACCGGGAGCCCCTCTCCATGGCCTGGTATGACCGGATACCCCTGCCTGTGCGGCGGGTCATTGGCAAAATTGCCGGGGCGCTGCCCGCCCGCCGGGGGCTGAACTTTTTGGTGCGCCGGGGCAAGCCTTTGGAGGAGCGGTTTATCGGCAACGCCTATATGTTTACCGAAAAGCAGCGCCGGGCCCTGCTGAAGGACCCGGTGGGCGCGCCCTCGCCGGCCCAGATGGTGAAACCTTATTACGATATGGTGCAGGACAAGGACCCGGTGACCAAGATGCAGTTTGTGGACCTGCATATGTGGATGGTGGGGGATATCCTGCTGAAGGCGGACAAGATGAGCATGGCCAACTCCCTGGAGTTGCGGGTGCCGTTTTTGGACAAGGAAGTGATGGCGCTGGCCGGGCGCATACCCATGCGGTACCGGGTGAACAGCGAGAACACCAAATATGCCATGCGCCAGGCCGCTTTGCGGCGGATGCCCGAAAAGTGGGCGGGGAAGAAAAAGCTGGGCTTCCCGGTGCCTACGCGGGTATGGCTGAAAGAGGACGCCTATTACCAACGGGTGAAGGAGATGTTCACCGGGCCGGAGGCGGAGGCGTTCTTCCACACGGGCAGGCTGGTGAAACTGCTGGACGAGCATAAGGCCGGGAAAGCGGACAACAGCCGGCGGGTGTGGACCGTATACACCTTTTTGGTGTGGTACCGGGAATTTTTTGTGAATAGGTAGGTATGTTGGCCTCCGGCGGTGGAGAGTTGGCGTTGCCAACTCTTGGGCGTTGCCCCTAAAAACCCCACCACCTTGCCTCCGGCGGCGGAGAGTTGGCGTTGCCAACTCTTGGGCTTTGCCCCTAAGAACCCCACCACCTTTGAAAAGGTGGACGAAACTTTTATTGTTGGCCCGTTTGAAAAGGGCGGGGGCACCGGCTTTGGCGTAGCCAAGGTAGGGCGGCCGTCATGAACCGGCAGGTGGGAAGGCGAAACTTTTATTGTTTTATTTGCCGGAGCCTACTTTTGAAACGTTTTTAAGCGCTTTGCTTGGGACACGCCCAGCAGAGAGGGACCCAACGAGCAGGGAGTGAAATAAAAATTATGGAGAATAACAGGGAACCGATTATAGAGGCCATTGCCGCAGAACTGCATTTGCGGCCCGGACACGTGCAGGCGGTGGCGGACTTGCTGGACGAGGGCAACACGGTGCCGTTTATCGCCCGGTACCGCAAGGAGCAGCACGGCACCATGGACGACCAGACCATACGCACCCTGGCGGACCGGCTGCAATACCTGCGGGGCCTGGAACAGCGCAAGGCCGAGGTGAAGGCCGCCATTGCCCAGCAGGAAAAGCTGACCCCGGAACTGGAGGAGGCCATTGGCCGGGCCGCTACCCTGACCGAGGTGGACGACCTGTACCGGCCCTTTAGGCCCAAGCGCAAGACCAGGGCCAGCATCGCCAGGGAAAAGGGACTGGAGCCCCTGGCCGCGGCCATATGGGCCGGCAAGGGGCCGGACGGGCGGCCCCTGGGGCTGGAGGAACTGTGCGGGGGGTATATCGACCCGGAAAAGGGGGTGGCCTCTGCCGGGGAGGCCCTGCAAGGGGCCAAGGACATTATCGCCGAGGACCTTTCCGATGAGGCGGACACCCGCAAACGGCTGCGGGAGCGGATGCAGAAAGAGGGCAGCGCCCGGGCCGTGGCCAACACCGAGGAGGACACGGTATACCGGCTGTATTATGACTTTCAGGAGCCGCTGAAACGGTTGCAGGGCCACCAGGTACTGGCCATGGACCGGGGCGAACGGGAGGGCGTGCTGAAGGTAAGCCTGCTGCCCGGAGAGTTTGGCCCCACCCGGCTGATTTTGCAGGGGGTACGGCGGGACCACCCCTTTGGGGCGGTGCTGGAGGAGGTGGCCGGGGACGCCTGGGACAGGCTGATCTTCCCCTCGCTGGAACGGGAGTTGCGGCGGGCCCTGACGGACCAGGCGGCGGAACAGGCCATACACACCTTTGCCCTGAACCTGCGGCCCCTGCTGATGCAGCCCCCGGTAAAGGGCAAGGTGACCCTGGGCTTTGACCCGGCCTACCGCACCGGCTGCAAGCTGGCTGTGGTGGACGGCAACGGCAAGGTGCTGGAAACGGCGGTGATCTACCCCACCAAGCCCCACAACAAGGTGGAGGAGGGCAAGCGGGTACTGCGCCGGCTGTGCGACACCCACCACATCCGGTGTATTGCCATTGGCAACGGTACGGCGGGCAGGGAGTCGGAGATATTCGTCAGCGAATTTATCAAGGAGTACGGCGGGGATGTGTCCTATATGGTGGTCAGCGAGGCTGGGGCCTCGGTGTACTCGGCCTCGAAACTGGGGGCGGAGGAGTTCCCGGACTTTGACGTGAGTTTGCGCTCGGCGGTGTCCATTGCCCGGCGCTTGCAGGACCCTTTGGCCGAACTGGTGAAGATAGACCCCAAGGCCATTGGGGTGGGGCAGTATCAGCATGATATGCCCCAGGCCAGGCTTTCGGAGGCTTTGGACGGGGTGGTGGAGGACTGCGTAAACGCCGTGGGCGTGGACCTGAATACGGCCTCGCCGGCCCTTTTGCGGCGGGTGGCGGGCATAAGCCCTACCGTGGCGAAGAATGTGGCCGCCTACCGGGAGGAAAACGGCAGCTTTACCACCCGCCGGGAACTGCTGAAGGTGCCCAAGCTGGGGCCCAAAGCCTTTGAGCAGTGCGCGGGCTTTTTGCGGGTGCCGGAGAGCCAGAAGGTGCTGGACCGCACGGCCGTGCACCCGGAGTCTTATAAGGCGGCGGAAAAGCTGCTGGAATTGTGCGGCTATGCCCTGGAGGATGTGGGCACACCCGGCGCGCTGGGGGATTTGGACGCGCGGCTGAAGGCCCTGGGCCCGGAAAAGGCCGCCGCGGCCTGCGGCGTGGGCCTGCCTACCCTGCGGGATATTGCCGCCGAACTGCAAAAGCCCGGCCGGGACCCCAGGGACGAACTGCCCCCGCCTATGCTGCGCACGGACGTGATGGACATCAGCGACCTGGCGCCGGGGATGAAGATTACCGGCACCGTGCGCAATGTGGTGGACTTCGGCGCTTTTGTGGACATCGGCGTGCACCAGGACGGGCTGGTGCATATCTCCCAACTGAGCAACCGTTTCGTCCGCGACCCTAACCAGGTGGTTAAGGTGGGCGACGTGGTGGAGGTTACGGTGATGGAAGTGGATGAGAAGAAAAAACGGATCGCCCTCTCTATGCGTGCACCGCAATCCCCTTGAGTGCTTTCCAGGGGCTTTGCCCCTGCACCCTACTGGGGGCGCTGCCCCCAGACCCCTGCCAGGGGCTCTGCCCCTGTACCCTGCTGGGGGCGCTGCCCCCAGACCCCTGCCAGGAGCTCTGCCCCTGTACCCTGCTGGGGGCGCTGCCCCCAGGCCCCTGCCAAAGGGGCACAGCCCCTTTGGAATCCTATAGGGGGCCTTGGGGACGCTTACTGTTTATTGGGGGTGCAAATCCCTGTTGGGTTGTGCGGGGACTGGATCTTTTTTGTTTTTTGAAGGGCCGGGATGGGGGGCGTCATGGAAATTGGGGGGCGTGCGGATGGCGCTGGCTTATTTTTGTGGGCTCAACTGGGCCGAGGGGAACACCTGGAGCGGGCAAGAGATCAAAAAATAAAACTAATAAAGAAAAAATTTTTAAGTATACTGTTTGACCCTCGCGGGCGGGGACCTTGGGGGACAGGGCCGGGGGTGCGCGGCGGCGGGAGTCCAGAGGGGCTGGGCC
>CANOFK010000082.1 GCA_947565265.1 uncultured Clostridia bacterium
GAGGCGCAAGCGCTATGAAAGCAAAAAAAGAAAAAGAAAATAGAAATAAGAAATAAAAAAAGAAAAAACTAAGGCCCTTAACTCGCCAACGGTCGAGCGTCAGCCTTGCGGCCATAGGGCGGCCGGTAACGGCTAGGCCGGGTCCAGGGACGGCCTTAGTCCCTGGCGGAGTTTGAGGCGGAGCCTCAAGGTCTTAAAGAACAGTGTAAGGAAGTGTAAGCAATGTCCATGGAACGAAACAGGCAGTTGCCGGCGCCGGCGGATTTAAAGGCGCAATACCCGTTAGCGGCGGAAACGCAGGCCATGAAGGCGGCGCGGGACAGGGAGATCCGGGCGGTATTTGAGGGCAAATCCGACAAATTCCTGGTGATTGTAGGCCCCTGCTCGGCCGACGACCCGGAGGCGGTGCTGGAGTACGTACACCGTCTGGCAGAGCTAAACAGGGCGGTCCAAGACCGGCTGGTGCTGATCCCGCGGGTGTACACCAACAAGCCCCGCACCACCGGGCAGGGGTACAAGGGTATGCTGCACCAGCCCTCGCCGGACCGGGCCCCGGACCTGCTGGAGGGCATCATCGCCATCCGGCGTATGCACATCCGGGTGATGGAAGAGTGCGGCCTCACCGCCGCTGACGAAATGCTGTACCCCGAAAACCGCAGCTATCTGGACGATGTGCTGTGCTACGAGGCCGTGGGGGCCCGGTCGGTAGAGAACCAGCAGCACCGGCTGACGGCCAGCGGCATGGATATCCCGGTAGGCATGAAAAACCCCACCAGCGGCGACCTGGCGGTCATGCTCAACTCCATCCAGGCAGCCCAAAGTTCCCACAATTTCCTCTACCGGGGCTGGGACGCCACCACCACCGGCAACCCCCTGGCCCACGCCATTTTGCGGGGCGGCGTAGATAAATACGGCACCTGCGTGCCCAACTACCACTACGAGGACCTCATGCGCCTATGGGAGCTGTACGGCCAGCGGGAGCTGCAAAACCCGGCGGTCATCGTGGACGTAAACCACTCCAACTCCGACAAAAAATACAGGGAACAGGTGCGCATCGTCAGCGAGGTGCTCCACAGCCGCGGCTACAACCCGGCCCTGCGTAAGCTGGTCAAAGGCGTGATGATCGAAAGCTACCTGGAAGAGGGCTGCCAGCCCATTGGGGGCCAGCGGGTATACGGCAAGTCCATCACCGACCCCTGCCTGGGCTGGGGGGACACCCGCAACCTGCTCTTCAGCATAGCGGAGAAAGCATAGCCTGGCTCCGCTTGCGGGCCCTGGCAGGCCAAAATAGAAACCAAAAAAGAGTGGAAAGAGTACGACAGCCCGGTTAAAAAAAGCTATGATGCCTTCCAGGCATTCTACTGTGACGGCCACGTGGACGCCGCGCAAAAACTGATCAGTAACAACCTGACCTGGGCCGAATACAAGAACCTGTATACAGCCATGGGCGTGGGGGCCCTGCTGGCGGCAGCGGGCATTGTGCGGCTGCTGATCTGGAAAGCCCGAAAGAAACCGGCGCCCGCCCCAAACACCGAAGAACCGGAAGAAAGGAAGTGACCGCTACATATGAGCGCCATACGCAACTCCGCCAAAGCGCTGGTTTACCAAAACGGCCGGCTGCTGCTGAACTGCCACCTGACCAGCACCGGCGAGCGCTACTACGACCTGCCCGGCGGCGGGCAGCACCCCTATGAAACCATGGAGGAAGCCATCATCCGGGAGGTGCTGGAGGAAACCGGCCTCACCGTAGAGCCGGTACGTTTCGCCGCCCTGGCAGAAGAAATCTTCACCGACGAAGGGATGCGGGCGCGGTACCCCCAGTACTGCCACCGTTGTATGCACATTTTCCTGGTCAAAGTCCTGCCCGGCGCGGCGCAAGCCTGCGCGGAGCTGGACTTCCAGCAGACCGGCAGCCTGTGGGTCACGGCTGAGGAGGCGGAAAACCTGCCCCTGGTGCCCCTGCAACTCCGGGGCCGGGTGCGGGAGCTGCTAAACGCCCATGCGCCGGTCTACCTGGGCTCCCTGCGCCGGGACGAAGTCTGTATGTAAAAGCCATCCCCGCCGGTCCGAGCATTTTTGACGAAATTATGGCCTTCGGCGTGGGCGTTGATTCTCGGCTGCCGCCTCGGTCGGCGACGGGAAATCGCCACTGGCGATTGTCGCCCCCTAAGAACCCCACCACCTTTGAAAAGGGCGAGGGCCACCGGGGGTGGCCGTCACGAGCCGACCGAACCGGCAGGTGAGACGACGAAACTTTTACTGTTTGTTCACCGAAACCTTGCTTTGGACAGACCCGGCACATTCACCACATTCGCCACATCGGGCCAGCCAGCGTCCCCCAAAAACACAAAAGAGAGGGCTTTTGCCCTCTCTTTTTTTGCCGCCTGCCTTATTCCACCGAAACGATAAAGTAGTAAACCGGCTGGCCCCCGTTCACCAAGGTGATCTCCACATCCGCGTGCACCTTGGCCGCCAGTTGGCGTTTGGCCTCCTGTGCCTGCTCGGCGGTAATGCCCTCGCCGTAAATCAGGGTGATAAAGGAGGTCTGCTTGGTGGAGAGGGAGCGGGCCACCCGTACGCAGGTAGCCACCGGGTCCTTCTCGATATAGTGCAGCTTGCCGTTCTTCAGCCCCAAAATGTCCCCCCGGCGAATGGCCTCGCTGCCAAACTCCGAGTCCCTGGCCGCAAAGGTCACAAGGCCGGTGTCCACATGGCCCGCGGCTTCCAGCATGGCGGCGCGGTTTTCCTCCACACCGGCGTCCGGGTCCACGGCCAGCATAGCGGCCAGGCCCTGGGGGATGGTCCGGGTGGGCAGCACAATAACCTCCCGGTCGTCCGCCAAGGGGATGGTCTGCTCCGCCGCCATCAGGATGTTCTTGTTGTTGGGCAGCACAAACACCTTTTTGGCAGGGGTAGCCAGCACAGCGCCCAGGATATCCTCGGTGCTGGGGTTCATGGTCTGCCCGCCGCTGACCACCACCGCGCAGCCCAGTTCGGCAAAAAGGCTCCGCAGGCCCTCGCCCGCCGCCACCGAAACAAAGCCCAGTTCCCCGGTGGGTTCCTGCCGCGCGGGCGCGGGCGCGGGGGCAGGCTCTTCCTGCACAGGGGCGTCCCCCCTGTGCAGTTGACGGTGCTGCTCCTTCATATTCTCAATTTTCACACTGAGCAGTTGGCCGTATTGCAGGCCGCTCTGCAAGGCGTCGCCGGGGTTTTCGGTGTGCACGTGTACCTTGATGATCTCCTCGTCGTCCGCCACCAGTACGCAGTCGCCTATGGTTTCCAGGTAAAGCCGCAGCTCCAACGGGTCTTTGGCCACATCCGGGTCCCGCCCTACAATAAATTCCGTGCAATAGGTAAAGTGGATCTCCCCGTCAAAGGTAGCGGCGGCATTGCGGAAGAACTCCGCGGTTTCCTGGGCCCGCTCCTCCTCCGATATCCCGGACTCCAGGATAATCCCGCTGCGCAAAACGCTGAGCATCCCCTCAAAAATCAGGCAAAGCCCCTGGCCGCCGGCGTCCACCACCCCGGCCCGTTTCAGCACAGGCAGCAGTTCGGGGGTTTCCTCCAGCGCCTGGGCCGCGCCCATACAAACCGCGTCCCAAACCCGCTCCGGCTCCTCCGTCCCGTGGTTAAGGGCGTCCCGGCCGAACTCGGCAGCCACCCTGGCCACCGTCAAAATCGTGCCCTCGGTGGGGCGGGTAACGGCCTTGTAGGCCTCCTCCACGCCCAGTTCCAGGGCGCGCACCAAGTCCTCCGGCCCCGCAGTTTCCACCTCGGCCAGCCCCCTGGCAATCCCCCTGTACAGCAGCGAGAGGATAACCCCCGAGTTCCCCCTGGCCCCCCGCAGCATGGCAGAGGCAGCGGCCTTGGCAACCTGGGCCACGCTGTCCGTGTCAGAAAGTTTCTTCAGTTCAGCCACAGCGGCCTCCATGGTCATGGACATATTGGAGCCGGTGTCGCCGTCCGGCACCGGGAAAATATTCAGGTCGTTCACCTGTTTCCTGTATTTGGCAATATTGTTCGAGCCGGAAATAATCGCGTTTTTAAGCTGGGCGCCTTGAATCATGGAAAACACATCCTTATCTTATGAGTACGCAACCAATACGCGGCATGGCGGCGTCCATGCCGGCCGTACAAACACCTTTTTACCTTATTGTAGCACAGAATTTCCAAAAATACAAGTACAGGGCAAAATTAGCGCACGCCCACCCCTACGTCAGCGTCAGCCGTTCCACCGCCGTACACAGCCCGGTGCGCTCGTCCCCGGTAAACAGGACGCAGTCCATGCGGCAGGGGCCGCCGGCCAGTTCAAAGCGGGCGGGCATCTTGGTGGTATACCGGCCAATGATGATCTCCGGCTTAACCCCCAGCACCGAGTCCACCGGCCCGGTCATGCCCGCGTCCGTCAGGTAGCCGGTCCCCTTGGGCAGCAGGCAGCCGTCGGCAGTGGGCACATGGGTGTGGGTGCCAAAAAAGGCCGTCACCCGCCCGTCGGCGTAAAAGCCCAAAGCCCGCTTTTCCCCGGTGGCCTCGGCGTGAAAGTCCACCACCCGCAGCCGGGGCAGGCCGGGGGTGGCCAGCAGTTGGTCCAGCGCCTCAAAAGGCGAGCGCAGGCTCTCCAGGTAAACCGTGCCTATCAGGTTAAAAACCGCCACCTGCACCCGGCCCAGGTCGGCAATATACAGCCCGTGGCCGGGGGCCGCGGCCGGGTAATTGGCCGGGCGTAGCAGGTTTTCCGTGCTGTCATACAGGGGGTAGCTTTCCTTGCGCCGAAAGCTGTGGTTGCCGGTGGTAACCACGTCCGCGCCACTGTCCAGCAGGTGGCGCAACGAGTTCGGGGTAATGCCGTTGCCGTCCGCGCTGTTTTCCCCGTTGACAATACACAGGTCAACGCCCTTCAGCCGCTTAAGGCCGGGCAGCCGCTGGCGCAGGAAATCGCAGCCAATGCTGCCCACCACATCCCCCACACAGAGAATCGTAACCATAAAAAACACCTCTACTGAAAAAGGGCGCGCCTTTCACAGCGCGCCCAACCAGGCCGGGCTATTTGGCATAATCCACCGCCCGGCTCTCCCGAATCATATTTACCTTGATCTGCCCCGGGTAGTCCAGGTCAGCTTCTATCTTTTTGCAGATATCCCTGGCCAGCAGGGTCATCTGCTCGTCCGTCACCGCCTCAGGCCGCACCATAATGCGGATCTCCCGGCCGGCCTGGATGGCATAGCAGCTTTCCACCCCGTCGAAAGACGAGGCCAGCTCCTCCAGTTTCTCCAGGCGTTTGATGTAGTTTTCCAGGTTTTCCCGCCGTGCCCCCGGCCTTGCGGCCGAAATGGCGTCGGCAGCCTGGACAATGCAGGCCACAATGGTCTTGGCCTCCACGTCGCCATGGTGGGCGGCAATGGCGTGTACCACGGCCTCGCTCTCCTTGTAGCGCTTGGCCACCTCCACGCCTATCTGTACGTGAGAGCCCTCCATCTCGTGGTCCAAAGCCTTGCCAATGTCGTGGAGCAGCCCGGCCCGCTTGGCCACCGTGGGGTTCAGCCCCAGTTCCGAGGCGATCATGCCGGAGAGGAAGGCCACCTCCAGCGAGTGGTTCAGCACGTTCTGGCCGTAGCTGGTGCGGTAGCGCAGCCGGCCCAAAAGCTTGACCAGCTCATGGTGCACGCCGTTCACGCCCACCTCCAGCACCGCCCGTTCGCCCTCCTGCTTAATGGTAGATTCCACCTCCCGGCGGGCCCGCTCCACGGTTTCCTCAATGCGGGTGGGGTGGATACGCCCGTCGGAGATCAGCTTTTCCAGGGCCACCCTGGCCACTTCCCGGCGCACGGGCTCAAAGCTGGAAAGGGTAATGGCCTCCGGCGTATCGTCAATAATCAAGTCCACACCCGTCAGGGTTTCAATGGCCCGGATGTTCCGGCCCTCACGGCCGATGATGCGGCCCTTCATTTCGTCGTTAGGCAGCGGTACCACGCTGATGGCGGCCTCCGACACATGGTCGGCGGCGCAGCGCTGAATGGCCGTGGCAATAATCTCCCTGGCGGCCTGGTCGCTTTCGTCCTTGGTCTGCTGTTCAAACTCCCGTACCTTTACGGCTTTTTCCCGTACCAACTCGCTCTCCAGGTTGTTCAGCAGGTATTCCTTGGCCT
>CANOFK010000083.1 GCA_947565265.1 uncultured Clostridia bacterium
GGACACGGAAATGATGGTGCCCACGCCGTCGATATAGAAGAAATACGCCAGGATAAACAGGAAGATGTGCTTTTGGGAGAAGATATCCTTGGCGGTGTGCAGCAGGTTGGAGAGGGTGGAACGCACCAGCCCCTTTTGCGCCTGGATGTAATGGATTTGCCGGACATTGCGCAGGAAGGGGATACTGAACACAGCCCACCACAGGCTGGTAAGCACAATAACCAGCTTAAAGGCCAACATATTGTCCATACCCATCACAAACAGGAGGATGATGGACAGGATGAAGGGGATGGTGCTGCCGCCGATGTACCCCATGGCGTACCCCCAGGAGGAAACCCGGTCCATGCGCTCGGTGGTGGTCACATCGGTGAGGAAGGAGTCATAGAACAGGCAGGAGCCGGAGAAACCGATGTGGGAGATTACATAGCCCACCAGCAGCATCCGGTACTCGCTGAACAGGGCGCTGGCCAGGGTGAACAGCACCCCGATGGCCAGAAAGGCCGCGAAAAGCCGCATTTTGTGGCCTTTGTGGTCTGCCAGAGCCCCCAGAACCGGGGCCAGGATGGCCACCACGAAGGTGGAAATGGACGTGCCGTAGGATCAGAGCACCAGGTTATCGGCCCCGTTTGCCTGGCAGACGCTGCCAAAATAAATGGGGAAGATGACCGCCAGGATATTGGTGGCGTACACGGAGTTGGCCCAATCGTACAGGATCCAGCTTTTTTCGGTCTTGGTGAATTTTTTCTCGTTGGTTTTTGCCATGCGGCAACACCCCTTTCCCTTATATGATTACATATTTTGGACAAAAAAGCAAGGGGTGATAAGAATTTTTTATTCAAAAGCCGGTTCTGTTAGCTGGCCTATACAGAATTCCTCCTCCACGCCGGTGAGCAGGACCGGCAGCAGGCGGCCGGAAAGGTCTACGGGGCTTGGCACCCGCACCGGGGTGTAGTTGGCGGTACAGCCCTCATACAGGCCGGGGGCGCAGGGGCGCTCGAAGAGTACCGCCTCCCGGCGGCCCAACTGGCAGGCAAAGAAAGCCTGCCGGGTTTCGCGGGCAACGGCCTGCATCTGGCGGCTGCGGGTTTCTTTTTCGGCGGCGCTGACCTGCTGGGGCAGGCGGTCGGCCACGGTGCCGGGGCGGCGGGAGTAGGCGAACACGTGCACCTTTGCGAAGGCCAGCTCCCGGGCAAAGGCCAGGGAGGCGGCAAACTCCTCCGGGGTTTCGCCGGGAAAGCCCACCATGATGTCGGTGGTAATGGCACAGTTGGGGAAGGCCTCCCGCAGGCGGGTGGCGATCTCCCGGTAATCACCGGCGGTGTAGTGGCGGTTCATGCGCCGGAGGGTGGTGGTGCAGCCGCTTTGCAGGGACAGGTGGAACTGGGGGCAAAGCTTAGGCTGGGCCTGCATACGGGCTATGACCGCCGGGGTGAGCCGCTCCGGCTCCAGGGAGCCCAGGCGGATGCGGGCGATGCCGGGGATGGTACAGGCAGCCTCTACGGCGTCGCACAGGGCCAGGCCCAGATCCTGGCCATAGGCGGGCAGGTTGATGCCGGTGAGTACCACCTCCTGATAGCCGGCCGCAGCCAGGCCGGCCACCTCGGCGGCAATATCCCCCACAGGCTTGGAACGCACCCGGCCCCGGGCAAAGGGGATGATGCAGTAGGCGCAGTAGCGCTCGCAGCCGTCCTGGATCTTCAGGAAGGCCCGTGTGTGGCCGCTTAGGCCCCGGACAGCCATAGGCTCGAAGGCCTCGCCCTTTTGGTGGGGGGCAATGTCCACAATGCGCTGCCCCTGGGCCAGGAACTGGCGGATGTGTTCCCCCAGCCCGGCCCGGCCGGCGTTGCCCAGCACAATGTCGGCCTCGGAAAGGGCGGCGGCTTGCTTGGGGAATGCCTGGGGCCAGCAGCCGGTAAGCACAGCCACCGCGCCGGGGTTCTGGCGTTTCAGCCGGCGCAGGGCCTGGCGGGCTTTCTGGTCGCTTTGGGCGGTGACGGTACAGGAATTGACCACCACCACGTCCGCGGGCCCCTCCCCGGCGGGAAGGAACCCCTGTTGCAGCAGGACCTCCCGCATCACCTCGGTTTCATACTGGTTGACCTTGCAGCCCAGGGTGAAAAACTTTACTGTCATAAAGGCACCTCACAAAAATCATAACGGCAACAGGGGGACGGGGCGCCATGCCGGCACAGTGGCGCCACATTCCAAACAGCGGACGGGCCTGATCCCGATGGGGATAGAACCGTCCGCTTGGTTTACTGCTGCCTGGGATTGGCCGGCCCACAGGGACCGGTTATTACGCCAATACCGTTTCTTTGACCGCGCTTTCCAGAATCTCCAGCCCCTGGCGCAGGGTTTCTTCCTCGATGATCAGGGGGGGCATGACCTTGACCACGGTGTTGCCCCGGCCGACCCGCTCTACAATGAGCCCCTGCCGGAAGGCGGCATCCAGGACCCGCTTGCTGGCTGTGCCGGGGGCCTGGCCGCCGTCGCAGCCGGCCAGGTCGACGCCCCACACAAAGCCCACGCCCCGGGTGGTGATCTTCTCCGGCGCCAGGGCGGTGATCCGCTCCATGGCCCCGGCTAGGATTTTTTCCTGGCTGCGCACCCGTTCCTCCACCTTCTCGTTGAGCATCAGCTCCAGCCCGGCCTTTGCCGCTACCATAGACAGTTGGTAGCCCCGGAAGGTGCCGTTGTGCTCGCCGGGCTCCCAGACGTCCAGCGCGGGCTTGATGAGCACCAGCGCGAAGGGCATACCGTAGCCGCCAATGGACTTGGACTGGGTGACAATGTCCGGCACAATGCCCGCCCGCTGGAAGGAGAAGAACCAGCCGGTACGGGCGCAGCCTACCTGCACGTCGTCCACGATCAGCAAAATGTCGTGACGGTCGCACAGGGCCCGGAGATCTTGCAGGTACGGAACAGGCAGGGGGTAGATGCCCCCGTCCGCCTGGGTGGTTTCCAAAATAATGGCGGCGGGTTTCTCGACGCCGGAGTGGTCGTCGGTAAGCAGGGTTTCCATATACCGGATGGTGTCCAGTTCCGGGAACATATAGGGGGCGGGTATATGGGTAACATGGCCCAAAGGCACCCCGGCCCCCGCCCGGCTGGCGGCGTCGGTGGTCAGGGCAATGGAGCCCAAAGTCATGCCGTGGAAGGCGCCCATCAGCGCAAAAATGCCCGGACGCTTTTTGACCTTGCGGGCCAGTTTTAAGGCGGCCTCTACGGCGTTGGTGCCGGTAGGGCCGGGGAATTGCAGCTTATAATCCAGCCCCCGGGGTTTGAGCACGTTCTCCTCATAGAACTGGATGAAGTCCCGCTTGGGCTGGGTGTACATATCCAACGCGTGCATGACGCCGTTGCTTTGCAGGTACTCCACCAGCCTGTCCCGAATGAAGGGGGGGTTGTGGCCGTAGTTCAGCGCGCCTGCGCCGCAGAAAAAGTCGATATACGCTTTGCCGCCTTCGTCATAGAGGAAGGGGCCTTGGGCGGTGGTGAATACCGCCGGGAAGTTGCGGCAATAGGAACGCACCTCCGACTCGTAGGTTTCAAAAGCCTGGGTGTTTTGCGTAGGGCACATAGTTACCATCCTTTCTACCACGGGAGCTGCCCGTGATTCAGCGATCAACGCCCGGAAAGCCTGGGGCTTGGGCCGGACGGGGCTGTTCGCCCAACCCGGAAAGGCCGGGTGGGCCAGCGGCAAGGGCCAATGGGTTTCCGTTATTTTGGCCTGGACTGTATTTTAGCACATTTCGCCGGGAAAGGGAAGGGGCTGGAAGAAAGTTTACAAAATACTTGCCGGGCGGAGAAGGCCCGGCTGGGGGAGCGCCTGCCAAAAAGCCCCCCGCCACATGGGGCGGGAGGCTTTTTGTGTGGGTATCCGGTTTACGGGCGCCGGGTGTCGAAGAAGAACACATCCCCTGGCGTGCCGTCCGCGTAGGCGGCGTCGGGCCGGCTTTCCAGCCGGTAGGTACCATGGGTATAGGCCCCGACCACATGATCCCAGAACCCTACCGAGGGCAGGTTTTTGGGGTGGCGCTTTAGCTGCCAGGTGCCCTGGAAACGGTGGAATAGCTGCTGGGCAGCCCAGGAGCCCAGGCCGCAGCGGCGGTACTTGTGCATCACAAAAAACTCGGACATACAGTAGTCGGTCTTGCCGCATTCGGGGTAATCGTTTACCATGGCGAACCCTGCCAGTTGGCCGTCCGCCTTTAGGAAGAAAGGCCAGCGGCCCTCCTCGGTCCAGTAGCTGTCCAGGTAGCTGTAGCCGTACAGGCCCAGGGGGTTCACGTCGGAAAGCTCGTACTGGGAGAACTCGTAGAGGTATTTCTCCAGCAGGTTGCGCAGGATCTCTTTCTCATATTCTTTGACGGGGATCAATTCAAAACCCATCTTGCTCACTCCTTTGTATGGACAGTGTCATATATCTTCTGCGAGGCGCCATACAGGGACAGGCCCGCATCCAGGGCGCTGCCGGCCTGGGCCGCGGCCAGGCGCTTGTTTACCTGGGCGGCGATATCCCCGTGGCGGTTGTACAGGTACTCTCCGGGGCAGGACTTATCCGCGAACCAGCGGTGTACGGTCATGTTTTGGCGGCTGACCTGCCCGATGAGGGAGGGGTCCCCCTGCCACCGCAGTTGGGTGATGCCGTTGCGCTGGCAGATGTCCGTGACCAGGTCGATCAGGGCTTCGTATGCCTGGGAGGACACCGGCCACAGGGGGCCGCCGCCGTTGTTGGCGACCTCGATGGTAACGGCCCGGTTGTCGTTGGAGGAGGAGGAACTGCACCAGGAGCGGTTGCGCTCATCTACATACAGGGCGATGCGCCCGTCGCTGCCAATGGCGTAGTTGCTGCTGGCCTGGCGCTTGGGGTCGGCGAACAGCTCGCCGCACTGCTCTACGGTCATGTCCCCGGCCATGCAGTGTATGGTGATGGTGTCGATGCTGTGGTTCCGCCGGCCGGAGTGGTTGGGGGACATCTGCACATAATCGACCAGCTTGCTGTTGCCCCCCTGGTTTTTGGGGCGGGGTTCCGGCGTGCCCTGGGGCTCCTCCCACTGGGCAAGGGAGCGGTAGGGCTCATAGTAGCCGCGGATGTACCCGGCCAACTGGGCCCGGGTAAAGGTGGCCTGGGGATCCAGCCTGTCCGGGCCGGAGTGGCCGGCCATGATCCCGGCCTGCACAGCCCAGTTCATGGCGCCCTTTGCACTGGGGCTTACCAGAGCCCGGTCGGTAAATCGGTCCAGGTATGTACCCGCAAGCCGGATCTCCTCGCCCAAAGCGTCCTCCCGCAGGCGCTGGAAGAGCAGGGCCATCTGCTCCCGGCTGACGGCCTCGTCGGGGTAGAAATGCTTATCCTCGGCGCCGCTGTCTATGCCGGCGTTATAGGCCCAGAAAATGGCCCGGCGCTGGGGATGCCCGGCGATGTCCACCAGGGGGCAGTCCATGCCGGCCACACTGGGGGCGCCGGCCATGGCGTAAAGGACGGCGGCGGCCTGGGCACGGGTGACGGTTTCATCCGGGCCGAAAGCGCCCTCCTGCAGGGGGGCCATGTAGCCGTTTTCCACGCAATAGCGGATATCCCGCTTTGCCCAGTGGGTCTGTACGTCCGCAAGGCCCGCCAGGGGGTCGTCGGCCTCAGCGGCGGAGGCGGTGCAGGCGGTAAAAAGCAGGCACAGCATCAGCAGCATGGCAACCAGCCGGAAACCCGGCCTGCCTACGGGGGCCCGCATATCCCTATGGCTGTATTGGTTCATAAAGCATTGACCTTCCGTTTTTTGTAGTGGCCCCTGCCGGGGCGGGTCATTCCAGGCCCTCTTGCAGGGCGTTGCGGCTTTTGGCGGAGAGATAGGCGTTGATGAACCCGTCCAGCTCCCCGTCCATCACCGCATTGACATTCCCGGTTTCAAAGCCGGTGCGGTGGTCCTTGACCATGGTGTAGGGCATAAAGACGTAAGAGCGGATCTGGCTGCCCCAGGTGATCTCCTTCTGCTCGCCCTTGATGTCGCTGATCTTTTCCAGGTTTTCCCGCTCCTTGATCTCCACCAGCTTGGAGATCAGCATTTTCATGGCCACGTCCCGGTTCTGGTACTGGCTGCGCTCTACCTGGCA
>CANOFK010000084.1 GCA_947565265.1 uncultured Clostridia bacterium
CCACCGTGCGTTTCAGTTTCTTTATCATCCCATGCATCTTGTCACCTTCTCTATTTTAGGCTTGCTTGCGGGCAAGGGCCCCGCGGCCGCTAAGCAAGCATGACGCCAAATATTTTGAGCGGGCGCCCATAAGCGTTCGCACGCGCCTTTTGGTACGCAGCTTACGGGAACACACCCTAGGCAGGCCCTTTGCCATTAGGCTTACCCAATTCCCACAAATAAAAACCAGAAAACGCAGCGCCACGGGCCTGGTGGGGCGCCGGTTTTGCCCACTGGGCCCCGGACAAAGCCTCTCCCGCGGCCCTTATGAAAGCCGCAGCCCCCGTTGGCCACCGCGTCCCCCGCTGTGTGCATTATACCACAGCCAGCGGGAAAAAGCAAAAAATCAGGGGTTTTCCAGCCAATCGGCTACTTTTTGGGCGGCATGGCCCGATTCTTTTATTCCAAATTCCCGGCAAAAAGCCTCTGTTTTTGCCAACTGGGCCGTCCCGTCAAAGGCTAGGACAGCCTGCTCCAGTTCCCCGTTGGTTTCGCTGCGGGGGAAGGGGAGCTTATCCAGGTCAAAGTAGAAGTTCCGGTCATCCCGGTAGCTTTCCAGGTCGTTTACATAGAGGAAACAGGGCTTGCCGGTGTTCATATAATCGAACATCACCGAGGAGTAGTCTGTCACCAAAGCGTCGCAAGCCAGGTACAGTTCCTGGATATCCGCCCACTGGGAGGCATTGCGCACATAGCGGGGGTCCAGGTCCAGTTGATGTGCCTTTTGGGCGATGTTGGGGTGAAGCTTTGCCAGCACCAGCCACTGCCCGCCAAAGCGTTTGCCCAGGGCCTCTGCCAGCCGGCGGTAGTCCAGGTCATAGGCGGCCAGGCCCTGGTCTTTGCGGAAGGTAGGGGCGTACAGGCACAGGCGTTTTTCCTCCGGCAGGGAGAGCCCCTGCCGCACCTTTTGGGCAGCGGCCTCACCGGGGCCGAAAAGCACGTCGTTGCGGGGGAACCCGCATTCCAGCACCTCCCCCTGGTACCAGAAGGCCCGGCGGTAGATCCCTGTAAGAAAGACGCTGTTGGAGAGGAAAAGGTCACAGATGGCAGAATCTTTTTTGGCCGCGACCACATAGCTGCCGTCCAGCGCCCCTTCCGCGTCGGCCTCTATGCGCTTGAGGGGGAACCCGTGCCAGGTCTGCACGTAACGGGTGGCGCCCCGCTTTTGGGTATAGGCCCATTTGCGGGAGTTATCCACCCACGCCCCGGCGGTACAGAAATGGTAGATGGTCCGGGGGCCGTCTACCGCCAGGGGGACCACCCCCTCCGGCAGGGTGGCCGCTTCCTCCGGGGTTTTCACGGTCCAGTACACCTTCCAGCCCCGGCGGCGCAACTCCTCGGCAATGGCCCGGGGGCTGTCGGAATAGCCCCGGCCGTAGTAGCTTTGGCACACGGCCTTGCGGGGGTCTTTGGGCAAAAGAGACAGGGCCCCCCACACCAGGTTGCGCAGGGCCTTGCGGGGTATCTGCCAAACGCTCATGTTTTCCCCTCCTTCCCCGCGGGCGGCTGCCGCAGGAGTTTCCTGTTTTTGACGATCACCGCCAGCCGGAACAGCAGGATGGCGAACTCTGTTAACGAGGACAGCAGGCACAGGGCCGTAAGGCCGATGCCTGTGGTATGGTAGCACAGCACCGCCCCCAGCACATAAACCACCGTGCCAAAGGCCGTGGAGATATTGGCGTACTTGGCCAGCCCCATGGCCCCCAGGGTGGGGTACCCCAGCACGTAGTTGGGGAAGGCGAACACCGCCACCGGGATCATCAGCCGCAGGGGCAGCACCACCTGGGCGCCCTCCGGGCCCAACCAAAGGGTTAAAAGGGGCTTTGCAAAGGTGAACACAAAGGCACAGCCCAGCAAAATCACCGGGTAGATGAACAGCATGGCTTTTTTGATGATCTGGAAGTTCCGGTGTTTCATCATGTGGGGGTACAGGCTGTCCGCAATGGGGGACATACCGTTGCGGGCGGCGATGATCACCGTATCGGCATTGGTATAAAGGCCCGTGGCCACCGCCGGGTCGAAGATACCCGTGCCCCCGGCGGGCATGGCGTGCTTTAAGAGCAGGCCGTTCAGGTTGGAGTTGATGGAGGCCGCCACCCGGGAGAACAGGAACTGGGAGGAATCCTTGATCTCCCCCCATACGTCCCGCCAGCCCACCCGGCAAAGGGGCACCCCTACCCGCACATACAGGTGCCAGTACACAAAGGCCAGGGCCCCAAAGTTGCCGATGGCCGTACACAGGGGCACCAGGTAGAAGTCCTCCGGCTTTTGCACCAGCAGGAACACCAGCGCGGTTGCCACCAGCTTAATGGCTACCGCCCGGATGGTAATGGCGGACATCTGCTCTAAGCCCCGGTACATATAATCCGGCAGGAAGGTGGCCCCTACGGTGGAGAGAAAGAAGAACACATAGGCCAGCACCTCCCCCGGACCGGAAAGCCGGGGCACGACCAGCAGCCCCAGCACCACCGCCGAGATCAGCGTAAACAGCACCTTGGCCGCCACCACGCTGGTGAGGATACGGGAAAGTTCCCCCTTGTCCTCCCGGCGGGCGGAGATTTTGGCCGTGGCCGAGAGCAGGAACCCGAAATCCAGGAAGATCAAAAAGAAGTTGGCCGCGTACTGCCCGGCCCCCAGCAGGCCCACCAGCTCTACCCCCAGCACCCGCATTTTGTAGCCCTGGGTCAGCATACCCAGCGCCATGTTGGAGAACTGGAGGATGTAGAGCATGACGGTATTTTCCAGCAGGCTATGGCGGGTACGGCCCTGCCATTTTTCCTTTAAATTCATGCGTGCCTCCCTATCAGCCCTTTAGTTTAAACATCGCCCGGATGGCCCCGTACTGCCGCCGCCCCAAAAGCCACAGCAGCAGCCGGTGCTTTTTACCCATGCGGGCAAGGTAGGGGTTCCCCTTCCAGTGGGGGAAGTACCCCTCTGTATAGTCCCTGAACGCCTCCAGCAGGGGGTGGCGGGGGTCCTGGCGCAGCACCCGCACCGAGGCGGTGAGGTACACATGGTACAGGGTGAGGTATTCCAGCTCCGCCCGGTACGCCTCATAGAGCCCCTGCTCCTTATACCAGCCCAAAATGTCCTCAAAGGCGTCTATGATCTCCCGGTTGCGGGCCAGTGTGGCGCTGTTCATAATGGAACCGGGCCTTTGCAGGTAGTTGTAGCCGATGTAGTCCGTATACACCACCTTTTTGCAGTTGGGCAGCAGCTTGGTGGTGGTGCGGATGTCCTCATACCACACCCGTGGCGGGTAGCGCACGCCGGTTTTTTGGAACAGTTCCGCCTTATACAGCCGGCAGCAGGCGCTGGGGGACGAGAGCAGCACGTCCTTTTGGGTATGGGGGTCCAGGCCGGCGTCTTTCGGCATATCCTCCCGGAACACCCCCAGCACCCGGCCCTTTTCGTCTACCGAGCGGAAGGCAAAGCAGGCCATGTCCGCGCCGGCCCCCTTTGCGGCGGCCAGGGCACGCGCCAGGGTTTCCGGCTCCAGCCAGTCGTCGCTGTCCGGGAACAGCAGCCAAGCCCCCCCGGCTGCCTCTATGCCGGTGTTCCGGGCGCCGCCCAGGCCCCGGTTCTCCTGGTGGATCACCCGGACCCTGGGGTCGGTTTGGGCAATCCCCTCGCACAGGGCGCCGCTGCCGTCGGTAGAGCCGTCGTCCACCAGCAGCAGTTCCAGGTCCTGTTCGGTTTGCGCCAGCACAGAAACGGCGCATTTTTCCACATAACCCTTTACATTATATACAGGCACGATCACGCTGGCCTTTGGCATATAGCCGCCTCCCTTTGGGTGACCCGGTTGTTCCAGTATTTTACACATTATACACAGTCCCGCGGATTTTTGCAAGCCCCCGGCCTTGCCAAGCGGCCCTTTCCGTAGTATAATAAGGTATAGCTATACACTAATTATTCCCGAATGATAAAAAAACTTGCCTTCCGGCAAGGGAACGGAGGGACCTTATGGTAAACCTGATCACCAAAGCCCTGCGGGCCGCCCTGTCTTTCAGCCTTGCCCTTGTGGTAGGCTGCCCCCTGGGCGCCGGGGCCACTGCCGCCGGTGCTGTTGCCGCCGGGGCTGGCTTTACCGATGTAAAACCCGGCAGTTGGTACGCCGCCTGTGTGGAGGAAATGGCCGGCAAGGGGCTGGTAAGCGGCTACCCGGGCGGCAGCTTTAAGCCAAACGGCACCATCACCGCCGCCGAGTTCCTCTCCATAACCGCCCGGTGCGCGGGGGTGGGCAAACCCTCTTCCTCCGGCCATTGGGCCAAGGACTACTTGCAGGCCGGGCTGGACCGGGGCTGGTATGACTGGGACGAGATCCCGCCCACCGGGGAGAAATTTGACAAGGCCATCCCCCGCCAGTTGGCCGTGAAGGCCCTGATGCGGGCCCTGCTGCCCGACAAACGCGGGGACTACAGCACCGAGTCTGCCAAGATGAAGGACTTTGCCCAACTGGACGGACGGTACTACGAAAGCGTGCTGGCCGCCTACGCCTGCGGGGTGGTTTCCGGGGATGAGAAAGGCTGCTTTAACCCCAAAAGCAGCCTGACCAGGGCCGAATCCTGCGTGCTTATCTCAAAGGCCCTGAAACTGACGGGCGATGTGCCCGGCCCGCCGGACCTGCCCGATCCGCCCGGCCCGGTGGAAACGATCTCCGGGGGCGTTGGCGAAAACGGCTGGCTACAGGTAAAAGGCACCCAACTGTGCAACGAGGCGGGCCAGCCCATCGCCCTGCACGGCATGAGCAGCCACGGGCTCCAGTGGTTCGGGCAGTTTGCGGGGGAACAGTCCATTAAAAACACCGCAAGCTACGGGGCCAACCTGTTCCGGGTGGCCATGTACACCGGCGAGAACGGCTACCTCAGCCAGCCGGAGGCCATTAAGAAACAGGCCATTGCCGCCATTGACGCCGCCATCCGCCAGGATATGTACGTGATCATCGACTGGCACATCCTCTCCGACGGCAATCCCATGGACCACCTGGCCGAGTCCCAGGCTTTCTTCCAGGAAATAGCCGCCCGGTACAAGGACCAGCCCGCCGTACTGTACGAGATTTGCAACGAGCCCAACGGCGGCGCGGACTGGGGCAGGGATATCAAGCCCTATGCCGAAAAGCTGGTGGAAACCATCCGGGGGCAGTCGGAGAAGGGGGTCATCCTTATCGGCAGCAGCACCTGGAGCCAGGATGTGCACCTAGCCGCCGCCAACCCCGTTAAGGGGGATAACCTGATGTACACCCTGCACTTTTACGCGGGCACCCACGGCCAGTGGCTGCGGGACCGGGCCGACGCGGCGATGGCCGCGGGCCTGCCGGTCTTTGTTACCGAGTGGGGCACCAGCAGCGCCGACGGCAACGGCGGCGTGTTCCTGCAAGAGTCCCAGGAGTGGCTGGATTGGATGGAACAGAAGGGCATAAGCTGGGCCAACTGGTCCCTGTGCGACAAATCCGAAACCTCCGCTGCCCTGCGCCCCGGCACCTCCCCCACCGCCCAGTGGGCCGGCAGCGACCTGAGCGAATCCGGCCGCTTTGTGTTCCGGCACTTTTAAGGGCCCGCCTGCCCCTATGGGGGCCTATCAGGCATAGAAATAAAAAGGCAGCACCCGGTCAAGTTTTGGGTGCTGCCTTTTTATTTTTGCCTGCAAAGGCCTCCACGCGGCAAGTTCCGTCCCCTGCCTGCATACCCCAAGCCCAACGCAGCCCTGTGCCTTCGTTTTAGCCGTTTGAGCCGTTTGAACCGGTGGGCCATTCCATCGCCCCCCTTTTTTGAAAAAACAGTTGCCTTGTCAACTAAATTGCGGTATAATAAGGCCGTACCGATCTACCCTTGAGGAGGTTCCCATGAAAACCATATTCCGTTACCTAAAACCCTTTATCCCCCGTATGAGCCTGGGGCTGTTTATTAAGT
>CANOFK010000085.1 GCA_947565265.1 uncultured Clostridia bacterium
GGTTCATGGGGAAGGCGATGACCTCCCGGATGTAGCTCTCGGCTGTAAGGAGCATGATCATGCGGTCCACGCCGGGGGCTGCGCCTGCGTGGGGCGGCGCGCCATAACAGAAAGCGTTATACATAGCCGGGAACTTGCCCCGCACGTCCTCCTCGGTCAGCCCGGCCAGTTGGAAAGCCTTTACCATGATCTCCGGGTCATAATTCCGCTCTGCGCCGGAGGCCAGCTCGTAGCCGTTGCACACCAGGTCATACTGGTGGGCCCGCAACTCCAGCGGATCCAGTTCACCGCGCTCAGCCTTTAGCAGGGCCGCCCGGCCGCCGTAGGGCATGGAGAAGGGGTTGTGGCCGAACTCCAACTTCCCGCTCTCCTCGCCGATCTCATACATGGGGAAGTCCACGATCCAGCAGAACTCATAGCGCTTTTCGTCCATGTGCGCCGGGCAGGCCGCGCCCAGCAGCTTGCGGGCCACGCCGGCAGTTTTTTGGGCAGTGGATTTCTTGCCGGCGGCCAGCATTACCAGGGTGTTGGGCGTAAGGCCCATCTGGGCCACGACCTTCTCGGCCAAAGCCGGGCTGGCGTTGATGAATTTTGCAATGCCCCCGGCGATCTCACCCTTCTCGTCCAGCTTAAACCAGTAGGTTTTCTGGGCGGTCTGCACCTCTGTTTCGGCCACAACCTTGTCTATGGCCTTGCGGGTGAGGGTACAGTTGGATACAGGCACGGCCTTCACCACCGCGCCCTCAAAGGGCCCAAAGCCGCAGCCGGCCAGCAACTCCGTCACATCCTGTATCAGCAGGTCGATGCGCAGGTCAGGCTTGTCGCTGCCGTAGTCCTCCATGGCCTGCAAAAAGGGGATGCGCTTAAAGGGAGCCTTGGACACCTGCTGCCCATAGATGCCGAACTTCTCAAAAATTGGTGGCAGGACCGCCTCTATAACAGCAAATACATCTTCCTGGCCGGCAAAGGCCATTTCCATGTCTAGCTGGTAGAAATCCCCGGGCGAACGGTCGCCCCGGGCGTCCTCGTCCCGGAAACAGGGGGCGATTTGGAAATATTTATCAAACCCGGCGGCCATCAGCAGTTGCTTAAACTGCTGGGGCGCCTGCGGCAGGGCGTAGAATTTGCCGGGATGCTTGCGGGAGGGCACCAGGAAATCCCGTGCTCCTTCCGGGGAGGAGGCGGTCAAGATGGGGGTGTTGATCTCCATAAAGCCCTGTTCCTCCATGGCCCGGCGCAGGGCAGAAACCACCTGGCTGCGCAGCACGATGTTGGATTTTACACCGGGGTTGCGTAAATCCAGATAGCGGTACCGCAGCCGCTGGCTCTCGTCTGCGTCCCGGGAAAAGTTGATCTCAAAGGGCAGTTCATTGTAGTGGCAACGGCCCAACACCTCGATGGCGGCAGGGCTTATCTCAATGTCGCCGGTAGGCTGTTTGGGGTTTTTGTTGGTGCGCTCCCGCACCGTGCCGGTTACGGCGATGGTGGTTTCCTTGTTTAGCGCCTTTACCTGGGAAAGCAGTTCCGGGCTCTCCACCACCACCTGTGTGGTGCCGAAAAAGTCCCGCAGCACCAAAAAGGCAATGCCGCCGCCTACCTCCCGCAGGTTTTCCATCCATCCGGCCAGGGTCACGGTTTCCCCGGCGTTCTCCAAACGCAACTGGCCGCAGTTGTGGGTACGAAATTTTGACATGGGTCATCTCTCCTTAAGGTCTATGCCTGCCTTTGGCGGGCTTTCGGCGGCTGCGGCGTGCGAGCCTCCGGGTTGTTCAAAAATATGTATGCGCCCCGGCATGGGGGCAGGATATCTATCTCTCTATTTGGGCAATGCGGGCACAAAAAGCCGGCATCTAAGCCAACGCACACGCTGCTGCCATGCAGGGATGCAAGGGTTTGCCGGTGCTTAGCTACCTTTATGGTAAGGCGAATTCCAGGGAGTAAGCTGCGGGCATAGCCCTCAATTTAGCACCCAAGGCTGGGTGCTGGCAGCCGTGTAGCTGGCGGCAAAATCCTCGCCAATGCTGACTTCTTGGGTGCTGCCGTCTGCCATAAATTTTAGCTGGGCCCGGCCCTCTGCCAGTTCGGTATCGCCCAGTACCAGGCTGAATTTTGCGCCGGTTTTCCCGGCATATTTCATCTGCGCCTTCAAGCCACGGCCGCAGATATCGCAGTCGGCGTAAATTCCGCATTGGTGCAGCGCGTTCACCAGCGTCAATGCCTTTAGCCGTGCCTCGTCGCCTACGGCCGCAATGTACACCTCGCACGGGGGAATGTCCCCAAAGGGGGCCTGCTGCTCCTCCAGCGCCAACATCAGCCGGTCCATGCCCATGCCAAAACCCAGTCCGGGTGTGGGCGCGCCGCCCATTTCCTCTACCAGGCCGTCGTAGCGCCCGCCGCCGCCCAGGGCAAAGCCCAGGCTTTTAGAGGGGAACTCGAACACGGTGCGGGTATAGTAGTCCAGGCCCCGCACCAGGCCGGGATCCAGGGTAAAGGGGATGCCCATAGCCGTTAGATAGGCCTGCACCTTGTCAAAGTGCTCCTGACAATCATCGCAGAGGTATGCGGTGATTTTGGGCGCGCCGGCGGCGATGGCCTGGCATTCCGGGCTTTTGCAGTCCAGGATGCGCATGGGGTTCCGATCCAGCCGGGACAGGCAGGTGGGGCAAAGCTTGTCCTTTTGGGCGGAAAAGTACGCTTTTAGCGCCTGGTGGTAGACTTTGCGGCAGGTAGGGCAGCCAATAGAATTCAACTGTAGGCCCACGTCTGTCAGGCACAGCCGCCCAAAGGCCGACATGGCCATGGCGATCAGTTGGGCGTCGGCCATGGGCTCGGCGGCGCCAAACACCTCCACGCCAAAGGTGCGGAACTCCCGCATCCGCCCGGCCTGGGGCTTTTCGTAGCGGTAACAGGGGATATTATAGTACAATTTGACCGGATAACCGGCATTGTACAGGCCGTTTTCCAGCATGGCCCGTACGGCCCCGGCCGTGCCCTCCGGGCGCAGGGTGACGGAACGGCCGCCTTTGTCCGTAAAGGTGTACATCTGTTTCTCCACCACGTCGGTCACGTCGCCCATACCCCGCTGGAAGAGCTCGGTGTGCTCAAAAACGGGGGTGCGTATCTCGCCAAAGCCGTTTAATGTGGCCTCACTGATAAGGGCCTGCTCCACCTGCCGCCATTTGGCCGCCTGGGCGGGGGCCAGGTCCTGGGTGCCCTTGGGGGCTTTTGTTATCAATTCCATGGGTATCTTCCTTTAAGGCAGTAGTCTGGGGGTACACGCTAAAACAGCGGTACCCCTCTTTATTTGGGTATAATTGGCCCCGGTTAGCCGCATCTATCAAGGGGTTCTCAGGCAGGTAACAGGCGGATAGTGGGCCGGTATGGAGGCGGTCTTGGGCAGGTCTTGGGTGGGTCTTAAAAGGGCCTCCGGCGGGGGCGTTGGTTTTGCCTCCGGCGGGGGAGAGTCGGCGTAGTCAACTCTTGGGCGTTGATTCTCGGCTGCCGCCTCGGTCGGCGACGGGAAATCGCCACTGGCGATTGTCGCCCCCTAAGAACCCCACCACCTTTGAAAAGGGCGAGGGCCACCGGGGGTGGCCGTCACGAGCCGACCGAACCGGCAGGTGAGACGACGAAACTTTTGTGTGTGCCTGTGGGGGCGCTGCCTGGAACCGGCTGGTGGGATGGGGAAATTCTTTTTTGGGCTATGGACAGGCGGGCTTGTGCCGCGGGCGCTGTCCGGGGGTGGGGCAGGCTCAGGTTTTTACCAGGTCGCGCCAGTCCATGTCGCCCCGCTCCAGGCCGTGGATGAGCACCTCGGCGGTGGCGATGTTGGTGGCTACGGGGATGTTATGCATATCGCACAGCCGCAACAGGTTCAAAGCGCTGGGGTCATTGGACTGGGGGTTCAGCGGATCCCGAAAAAACAGGAGCAGGTCGATCTCGTCACAGGAAATGCGGGCCGCGATCTGCTGGTCGCCGCCCTGGGGGCCGCTGAGGAAACGTTGCAGCTTGAGCCCCGTGGCCTCGGAGATCATCTTGCCGGTGGTGCCGGTGCCGCACAGGGAGTGCCGGCTGAGTATCCCGCAGTAGGCTATACAGAACTGAACCATCAGCTCTTTTTTTGCGTCGTGCGCCGTTAATG
Source organism: uncultured Clostridia bacterium (assembly GCA_947565265.1). GTDB lineage: Bacteria > Bacillota > Clostridia > Oscillospirales > Acutalibacteraceae > Acutalibacter > Acutalibacter caecimuris. Next base: position 4,142 of record CANOFK010000085.1, read on the forward strand.
CAATGTGCATAATAAACTCCTCCCAATGGTAAAAGATATATGATAAATATGGTAATAGGCTGTTGGTCAGGGCCGCGAACTACAGTTTCTCCGGCATGGGCACGGTACTGCCCTCCAGGCGGGCGGCGGCCCGGTGCAGGGCCATCATGCCGGGGGCGCCGTCTGCCGCGGCGGTACCCTTTAAAAAGGCCGCAGCCATGGTGATGTCCTCGGGGACCAGGGCGAACAGCCGGACCCCGGCGGCATCAATGACACCGTCCAGGTCGCTGTACACGCCGGTCTGGTCAAAAAAGGCGCCGTTGAACCGGTTGATGAGCAGCCGCTTGTCCGCCACGCCCAGCCCGTCCAGCAACTGCCGGACGTTCCCTGTGCTGCGCACGCAGACCGGGTCCGGGCTGCACACCAGCAGGGCACGGTCTGCCGCGCAGGCCGCGGAACGGAACCCGATACCCACCCCTGCCGGGGAATCCAGCAGCACATGGTCATAATAGCGTTTGAGCAGGGGCACCAGCCGGCGCATCACCCCCGGACGGATCAGGTCATCCCCGGAGGCGGGGGCGGGCAACAGGAACAGGCCCTCGCTGACCGGGTAGATGGCCTCGGCAGGGGAACAGCGGCCAAAGACCACATCGGAGGTGTCGAACACCAGGTTCTCCTCTACGCCGGTCATCCGGTCCAGGCTGCGCAGGCCCGCGTCGCAGTCTACCAGCAACACCCGGCGGCCCCGCTGGGCAAGGGCCCGGCCAAGCCCTACCGCGGCCGTGGACTTGCCCACGCCGCCCTTGCCGGAGGTGATAACAGTTGCAATTCCCATAGGAGAACACCGCCTTGTCCTATATCTTATCACACTGGAAAGCTTTTGTCAAAAACAAATAGTCTTTTTTTGGAATTATATTAGCCCCGCACAAAAAAGCAGGGCCTTTTTTGGTATATATTCAAACTTGCCGGTTGGCGGCAGCGGCCAGGCGCTTGCCGGTTTCTACCGCGGCCTGTAGGCAGACCTCCTCCAGCCCGGCGCCCTTGCCGCTGAGGATGCCCTTGTCCCAGCCGTCCCCGTCCAGGGTGTCGGTGGCCCAGAAGAACTGGGCGAAGGGCACGCCCCGGAACTGGGCCACGGCGGCCAGGCTGGCGCACTCCATCTCTACGGAGATACAGCCCTGGGCTTTGCGGCGGGCCAGCTTGGCCTGGGTTTCCCGGTAGAAGGCGTCGGTGGTCCAGGTTTTGCCCTCTGCAAAGGGGAACCCCAGGCCGGTGAGGGCCTGGCGGCAGGCATCTACGCACAGGGGGTCCAGGGCCACTTCGTCGGCTGGGGGCAGGTAGTGGTAGGAGAGGCCCTCGTCCCGGACAGCGGCGGTGGGCAGCAGCAGCTTGCCGTGGGCGATTTGGCTATCCAGCACCCCGGCGGCACCGCAGAACACGAAATAGCGGCCCCCTTTGGGGATCAGCTCCTCGATAAAGCCAGCGGCACCGGGGCCGCCCACCATGGGCAGGAAGAGGGTGAGGCCGGCGCCGTAGGCGGTGAGCCGGTACAGGGGGATATCGCCGGTACAGTAGTGGCACTGGCTGACCTGGACGCCGCCGAACCGGGCGACCAGGTGCTCGACAGTGCGGTGGGAGAAAATGCCCACGCACAGGGGCGGGAGGCCCTCTACGGGCTTGATATGGTCCTCCGGGTTTATGATAGCCCGGCGCTGGGGGTCAAATTCATTGGTGATCATGGTAGCTGCTCCTTTTTTGGATTTTGAGCGGTCAGCCGTCCCCGTTGTCCGGGTCGGGTGGCGGGGAGGGGGAGGGTTCCGGGGAGG
>CANOFK010000086.1 GCA_947565265.1 uncultured Clostridia bacterium
ATAATAAACCGCTGCTTGGACGCCAGAGCCATTTCCCAGTTCCGGCTGTCAAAGTAGAAGTACCCGCCCGGCTTTATGCATTTATCCATTTCATGCACTGTCTTTACGATATCATCATTTGGGACGTGGGCAAGGGCGCTGCCGGTGCTCATAACGCAGTCAAATTGGCGGTCAAAATGGGCTGACAATTCCCGGAAATCGCAGAAGAGAAGATCAACCGGGAGCCCTTTGGCTTTTGCCTTTTCCCCGGCTTTTTTCAGCATGGCCGGGCTTATGTCCGAGCCGGACACCTGATAGCCCAACTCTGCCAGCGGAAAAGTCAGGTTGCCCGTTCCAAAGCTGCAATCTAAGATCGTGCCAATCCCTTTGGAAGTAAACAACTTCTTATAATGCTCTTTATATGCCTGATGGGCACGGTCCGAAAAGCGTTCGTCATATATTTCCGGATAGTCATACAAATCAGCCATATGTTTGCTCCTTTACGGAAATTTTAAGGGGATCCTTCTGTATTTCCCTCAGGCCAGCGAGCCCATTGGGTCCCAGGGCTCCAGCGCGATGGGGGGTTGCTCCAGTTCGGCGCGCTGGGCGTCGGTGAGGTATTTTTTATGTACCACCACCTGGTAGGTGTACTCGGTGAACCAATCGTCGCTCATGACGTAATAGCCCTCTACGCCGGCCTCTTTGCCCCAACTGTTCTCTACACGCCAGCGGGTGGGTTTGCCTGCGTCGTCCAGGTTTACGCCCTGGAACACCATGGCGTGGGTCATCAGGCTGTCGCCGTAGTCCAGGCGCTGGGCTTTGTCCATGCCGAATTCCGTGCCGAAAAGCTGGCCGGGGCACAGCACGTGCAGGTCCATGATGCCGCCGTCCCGGATGGAGCACTTGCCTACGTCGCAGCCAAACCATACCGGCCGGTTATCCTGCATCTGCCGGATGGCTGCCTGTTTCAGGTCTTCAATGGGCAGGTTGAGGTACCGGACCGGCCGGCCCTCTACCACATTGCCCAGCATCTTCACGGTGAATGTCCTATGGTAGGGCTTGTCGGCGGTGGGGGCGTTGATAAGGCTTACATACTCGCCCAGGTCCCAGCCCACGTATTTCTCGTAAAAAGCCTTGCCGGTGAGGCCGGTATCCCGGATGAATTTCTTGTCTTTATCCCGCGCCTCGAAGGTAAAGGAGGCGGGCGGGTTGCCAAAGGCAATGCACAGCATAGTATAGATGCTAAGGAGCATGGCCTCTTTCTGGCTGCGCAACTGCTCTACCGTTTGGCCGGCGGCGTGGCCCTCCCGCAGGATGCAGGCGAACTCCCGCAGTTTGCGGGTCATGTAGCTGGTGACCTCCCAGGTGGAGGAGGAGCAGAAGGTTTCGGGCATGGCATCTTTGGGCACCACGCCGTATTTCTCCACCAGGTTGCACAGCATATCCCACTGGCCGCCGTCATTGAGGGGGGCACTGAGCAGGTGGGCGATCAGCCGGCCGCCGGTGGGCTCGCCGAGGGTATCCAAAATGCTCTCCAGGAAGTAGTTGGACTTCTCCAGCTTGTCATAAAACAGCAGGTAGTTCTGGGACAGCTCAAAGGTTTCCAGGTTCAACCGGCGCATTACCTCTACCCGCATGGTGTTCAGCGCGGCGAACATCCAGCAGCGGCCGGAACTCTTCTGGTTGGTGATCTTGCCGGTTTCCAGTTGTACGGAGAACTGGTGCCGGTCCTCCCGCTGGGCAAAGGGGTTTGTGGCCGATTTGTTGACCCCGTTGGTGCTGACCGCCAGTTGGGCTACCCGTTTGGCGGGGTCGGCGGCAAAACCTTTCTCAAAGCTTTCCAGTTGTGCGGCGGTAATGTTCTTATCCATTTTCTTTCCTCCAATTTCCCTTATGGTGTGATGATGACGGTATGCTTTTAGAGGCTTTCCAGGATCTCCCGGATCACCACCCGCTCGTCGAAGGGGTGTTTGACGCCTTCTATTTCCTGGTAGTCCTCGTGGCCCTTGCCGGCCAGGACGATGATATCGCCGTCCTGGGCGTTGCGGAGGCACCAGCGGATGGCCTCCCGGCGGTCAGGGATCTCGATATATTGGCCGTCTGTTTTCTCCATGCCGGTCTTGATGTCTTGGATGATATCCAGCACATTTTCGAACCGGGAATTGTCCGCGGTGATGACGGACAGGTCCGCCAGCCGGCCGCTGGCCTCGCCCATCTCATAGCGGCGCACCCGTGGCCGGTTGCCCCCGGCGCCGAACAGGCAGACCAGCCGCTTGGGGGCGTACTCCCGCAGGGTGGTGAGCAGGCTTTCCATGCTAAGGGCGTTGTGGGCGTAATCCAGCAGCAGGGTGTAGTTCCCCGGCACAGGCACCGGCTCTACCCGGCCCTTTACCTTGACGGTGCGCAGGCCCTCTTGCATGGCCGCTACCGGTATGCCCAGCCGGTGGCAGCAGGCAATGGCCGCCAGGGCGTTGTAGGCGTTGAATTTGCCGGGGATGCCTACCTGGGCGGTGAAGTCCAGGTCCCCCGCCACATGGAACGCTACCCCCAGCAGGCCGGGCCGGTTCAGGTGGTGGCAGCCCTCCCCCCGTATGGCGGCCCCGGCCCCCATGCCGTAGCGGTATACCTGGCAGGTGCTGCCCTCCAGCAGCTTTTCCACTGCCGGGTCGTCGGCGTTAACCACCCCTACCTTGCACAGGGAGAACAGCATGGCTTTGCAGGCCAGATACTCGGCCATGTCCTGGTGCTCTACCCCGCCGATGTGGTCCTCGGAGAAATTGGTAAACACCCCTACCGCAAAGGGGACGCCATATACCCTGTCATCTTTTAGGCCGATGGAACTGACTTCCATTACACAGTATTCGCAGCCCGCGTCCAGCATACGGCGCAAATGCCTTTGCACCTCGTAGCTGATGGGCGTGGTGTTGTCCAGGGGGGTCACTTCCTCCCCCACCGCCACGCCGATGGTACCCATTGCCCCGGTTTTGTGGCCCGCGGCCTCCAAAATCGCCCGCACCATATAAGCGGTGGTGGTTTTGCCCTTTGTGCCGGTTATGCCGATGACCTGTAGCCCATGCCGGGCCGGGTCGCCGAAAAAGGCCGCGCTCATCAGGGCCAGCGCTTTTTTGGTATCCTCTACCTGCACCACTGGCACGCCGGGTACCTCTACCGGCTGCTGGGCGATAACGGCCACGGCCCCGGCCTTTGCAGCCTTTGCGGCAAAGTTGTGGCCGTCTACCGCGGAGCCCTTTATGCACACAAAGGCGCACCCGGGCACCGCCTGGCGGGAATCATATACAATGCCTGTGATCTCCCTGTCCTCCGGGCAAGGGACCCCCAACGGCGCTAAAAGTTGTGAAAGCTGCATTTGCATTCTCCTTCCCTGGGCCTAACGGATCCGGCCTTCCCTATCATACGCCTTTTTGGCGGGGATGTCAACTTAAGGCGGCCTCCGGGGCGTGTCCAAAATGAAACGGTAATGACGAAATTTTGGCCTCTGGCAGTTTAGGGGCGTTGCCCCTAAAAACCCCACCACCTTTGAAAAGGTGGACGAAACTTTTACCATTTGTCCGCTGAATCCTTGTTTCTAAACCTCTTCATTTTGGACACAGCCCCGCCCCCCGACGACCCCCTTTGCCAAAGGCTTGTATGCTGTTAGCGGCGGGGGACCGGGCTTACCAGAGGGCGGTGGAAATGAGGAACAGGGCGGCCCAGTAGAGGAGCATAATGGGTTTTTGCCAGAATTCATCCAGGTGGGAGAGCTCGCTTTTTGCCACCATCATGTCGGAAATGTAAAAGCAGGCGGTTCCCAGGGCCAGGGGCCAGTAGCTGTTGCCGGCGGTAAAGGGCAGGGCCACCCCCAAGGCCAGGGACGCCCCCAGCAGGGCCGGGTACAGCAAAAAGGGAACCAGCAGCTTGCCCAGCCTGGGGATCTCCCGGCGGAAGAGCAGGGCGGTGGCCCCGTAGGCCAGCAGCCAGGCAACCAGGCTGAACCAGCCGGCAGGGGCCAGGCCCCAGAGCCAGACGATCAGGCACACATGGGCCGCGCCAAACAGGAGCATACCCGGCACGAAACGGATCTCCAGCAGGGCATCGGCCCCTGTACACAGCACAAAGAACCAGAAAGCCCAGTGGGCCAGGGGGTTTTCACCCCGCAGGTACAGCGCTAACCCGGCGGAGGCCACGGCCAGGAAACTGCCGCCGCACTTGGCGATGAGGCTTTGCCGGGCCAGCCGGGCCTTGCGCAGGATGAAGTACAGGGCAAACAGGGCCGCCCACAGGGGCAGCGCAAAGCAGGCATATACAGGTAGGCTCATAGAGGGCACCTCTTTCTGTTTTTTGGTGAAAAAGCCCGCCAAAAGGCGGGCTTTTTCTGCATACGGCACCGTATGCGGGCGCGTATGCTGTGGGCTCAATCCAGGAACATTTCAAACTCGATCTCGTGCCGGAGGGGGATGCCGTGCCGGCCGATTTCGGGCAGTTGGGGCTTAGCCTGACGGGCATATAGAAGGGAGCCCCGGTAAAGGCGGGCCATATCAAAGCCCTGCTGCTGGTAGGAGCCTATGGCGTCCAGGTCATCGTTGGCGGCCACCGCGATCAGGGTGCGGCAGCCCTGCCCCTTGGCAGCGGCTTTGACCTGTTCCACCAGCGCCCGGCCGACCCCCTGGCCCGGAGCGTCCCGGTGCAGGGCCACGATCTCGCACACACCGGCGGCCACGGTATAGGCCGCAAGGCCCACGATCTTCCCCTGGGCCCAGGCGGCAAAGGCCGGGTAGTTGGCTATCTCTACCGGCACCCCGCGAATGACCCGGTTGGAAAGCCCGTGCTCCCACAAATAGGCGTTGGCCAACGCCCGGTCCTGGGGGCCCACCGGCCCGTAGGAAACCTCTATGGGCCGGGGCGTTTCCGGGGCTTTGGGAGGCTCGGCCGCCGGGGCGCTGCCCTTCTCCCCCACAGGGGCCGGGGCAGGGGCGGGAGCGGACGTGGGGGCCGGCACGCTTGCGGGGGCAGCCGGTTGGCTGACGGTGACGGTTTCGGACCTGGTGGCAGGGGCTTTGTCCTTTTCGGTGGGCCCGCCCAGGCGGTAGATCTTCACGCCGTAGGGGGGCAGCTCAATACAGCCGTTAAGCTCCCTGGCCTCGCCGGTAAAGAGGTCTACGGCAGGGCCATGGTAGTTTACGTTGATGTTAAAGCCGCTCTGGTCCGCATTGATCGCCACAAAAACCGTTTCTTCCGGGCAACTGCGGCGGAAAACGATCTGCTTGTTCAAAAGGGTTTCGTTTTTATAGTCGCCGTCGCTCAGGGCTTTGCTGTTCAGCTTGATCTGGCTGAGCCGGCCGATGAAGGCTGTCAGTTCGTTTTCTACCGGCGCCTCAAAGCAGGGGCGCAGGCTGGGATCCCCGTTTTTCTTGTCGCCGTCCGCGCCCCACTCGCTGCCGTAATAGAGGCAGGGGATGCCGGGCATACCGTACAGCATGGCGTACAGGCCCGGCAACTGCTCCTTTTCCTTGAGGATGGTGTGGATGCGGCTGACGTCGTGGTTATCGGCAAAGCACAACAGGTGCTCACCCCGGTACAGGCACCAGTTCTCGCTGCCGAACTGCCGGTTCAGGGAGTGGGCGATCTCGAACATATTCTTGTCGTTAAAGGAGGAGTAGAGGCCCTTATAGCACTCGTAATTGGTCACGCTGTCCAGCATATCCGGGTTCATGATGCGCCGGTAGTCCCCGTGGATCATCTCCCCCAGCAGGAAGAAACCGGGGTCGCGCCCCTTGCAAAACTGGTGCAGCCGGCGCAGGAAGTTTTCGTCCAGCAGGTAGGCCACGTCCAGCCGCAGGCCGTCAATGGCAAACTGGTCCATCCAGCCGGCCACGCACTCTAAAATATGGTCTACGACGGCGGGGTTGTGGAGGTTCAGCTTGACCAGCTCGAAGTGGCCCTCCCAGCCCTCGTAC
>CANOFK010000087.1 GCA_947565265.1 uncultured Clostridia bacterium
CCCCGGCGGCGGAGAGTTGGCGTAGCCAACTCTTGGGCTCTGCCCCTAAGAACCCCGCCACCTTTGATAAGGTGGACGAAACTTTTACCAGTTGGTTGCCGGAATCCCGTTTTTAAACCCTTCGTTTTGGACACACCCGTGGGCGCGCCCCATAGTAAGGACGCCGGGCTACATATAGTGGTACCGTTTCCGTTTGGCAAAGAGGAAGATAAGGGAGATGGCACAGGCAAAAACGTCGGCCACCGTGACAGACCACCAGATGCCGTCCAGGCCCACAAGGGCAGGCAGGGCCAATACGCAGAGGATCTGAAAGACCAGGCTGCGCAAAAAGGAGATGGCGGCGGAAACCGCGCCGTTATTCAGGGCGGTGAAGAAGGAGGAAACGAAGATATTGAACCCTGCCAGCAGGAAGGACCAGGAGAACACCAAAAAGGCGTGGCGGGTCATCTCCGCCAGGGCCGGGTCGTAGCCCACAAAGACCTGTGCCAGCGGCCGGGCCAGTACCCAGGATAGGGCCATCATCAGTACGCCGCCCCCGAACATCAGCACCACGCTTTTTTTGAGAAGGCTCTTCAGTTCGGCATAGTTGCCGGCCCCGTGGTGGTACCCCACCACCGGCGTGCTTGCCACCGTAAAGCCGATAAACACAGCCACAAAAATAAAGGAAACGTACATCAGCACCCCGTACACGGCCACACCGTCCTCACCGGCAAAGCGCAGCAACTGGAAGTTGTAAAGCATCCCCACCAAAGAGCCGGAGATATTGGACATCAGTTCCGAAGAGCCGTTGCCGCAGGCCCGCAGAAGGACGCGGGGCTCCAGGCGGGTTTTCCGCAGCCGCAACAGGCTGGCATTGGGCCGCAGGAAAAAGAAGAGGGGCAGCACCCCGCCCACGCATTGGCTGATGCCCGTAGCCAGCGCCGCCCCGGCCACGCCCCAGCGAAACCCGGCAATAAACAGCGCGTCCAGGGCCATATTGGTAACGCCGGCCGCCACGGTGTAAAAAAGGCCCAGCTTAGGCTTTTCGGCAGTGGAAAGGAAAGTCTGAAAGACATTTTGCAGCATAAAGGCAGTGGTAAAGCCTATCACAATACGGCCGTACAGAACGCAGTCCCCCAGCATGGCGTCCGTAGCCCCCAGCAGCCGGGCGGCGGGCTCCATAAAGGCCAGGCCAAAGGCCGTGGTAGCCGCGCCGGTCAACAGGGTGAAAAGCACCAGCATAGTAAAGTAACGGTCCGCGTCCTCCCGGCGGCCTTCGCCCAGGGTCTTTGCGACCAGGGCGCTGCCGCCGGTGCCGATCATAAAGCCCAGCCCGCCCAAAATCATGGTAAAGGGCATAATCAGGTTGATGGCGGCAAAGGGGACTTTGCCCACAAAGTTCGATACAAAAAGGCCGTCCACCACGCCGTAAATAGAGGTAAAAACCATCATCAGGACCGGCGAGAGGGCGAACCGCAGCAGGCGGGTATAAGAAAAGTGATCGGAAAGTTGGATCTGTTGTTTCATAAAAAGTCCTTTCTGTCAAAATAACGTACCAATCGGTTCAAGCTGTAAAAAAGGTGTGCGCATCCGGCGGGCTACATAGAGCCCATGGTTTCCCGCAGGCGCTGGTTGAGCTTGCGGTAGGCCCGTAAAAACCCTTCCCGTTCCTGGGGCCCCAGGCCGGCCAGGGCCTGTTCTTCGGCCTCAATCAGCCGGTCGGCGGTCTGCGCTGCCAGGGCCGCGCCTTTTGGGGTCAAGGCCACCTCCCTGGTGCGCCGGTCGCCGCCGGGGGAGAGGGTAATGGCGCCCTCCCGCTCCAGGTTTTTCAGGGCGGAATTCACCGTCTGCCGGGGCTGCTGGATCAGCCGGCAAAGCTGTGCCTGGGTAAGGGGCGGGCTTTCTACCCGCAGGGAGTAGAGGATCCACAGGGTGCACGCCGGTACGCCCAGCCGCTGGGCGGCCGAGCGGTACAGGCTGTCGTTTTCCCGGAAGATGTCGTTAAATTCCAGCAGCCAGGGGTCAATGGTTGGGTCACGCATAGGCATCGCCTCCTAAACTTCCGATATCGGACAAAAGCCATTATAGTCCGATGTCGGATGTTTGTCAAGGGGGCAGCCCGCTGCCCGGTGCAAAATTTTGGGGGCAGCCCATTGTACTTTTCCGTAAAATGGGGTATAATACCAAGTACCATCAGCTAAAAGGGGTGTTTACGATGATTATGCCGATCAACCAGCAGGTGACCAGCATATATAACTATGGGCTGCGCCCGCCGGCCGGTGTGCGGGCAGGCCGGCCTACAGGGCCCATGACGCCGGTTTCCCCGGTGCGTCCGGTAACGGCGGTCTATGTAGAGTCGCCCGGCCGGGTGGGTTTTTCCACCGGGCAGTGGGCCAGCGCCTACCACGCCGAACAGGCCAACCGGGCCCGTGTGCAGTATGCGGACCGGGGGGCGGCTTATCCGGCCGGCAGCACCGGCACGCCCGCGCCGGCAGGGGCGCCGGCCCAGGCCAATGTTTTGCCCGCAGCCTACCCGGCGGAAATGGCTGCCCGTATGCGGGTCAACAGCCCGGCAGATCAGGAGGCCGGGATGCTGGGGGCCCAGGGCGCCCAAAAGGCCGCGGATGAGGGCCGCTGCGAAACCTGCGAAAAACGGAAGTACCAGGACGGTTCCGACGACAGCAGCGTGTCGTACCAGACGCCGACCAGGATCGACCCGGCCATCGTGGCGTCCGCAGTGCGCGGGCACGAGATGGAGCACGTGTACCACGAGCAGGCCAAGGCCAAGCAGGAGGGGCGCAAGGTAGTCAGCCAGACCGTCACCCTCCATACCGACATCTGCCCCGAGTGCGGCCGCTCCTATATCTCAGGCGGCACCACCCGGACCGTCACCAAGGCGGTGGACGGGGGGAAGGCCGGGGAAACCCAGCAGGCGGAAGCGTGACGCCCTGCATAAGGCCGGCGCTGCCGGGCCGGGATCCCGACGTTTCACGGCTTACGGGTTAAAACGGAAAATGGCGATGGGCAACACCGCGCAGGGGCCACAGGCTGGCCTTTGTGCGGTGTTGCCTGTTATGGCAGGCAGGGCGAAAACAGAAATGTAAGGGGCAATACGGCGGTAAACCCGGTATGTTACTCTCCGTTGCTTGCGGCAACGGGCCGTTTCCCGTACAATACTGGTAGCAAAAAACAAACCGAAAGGAGCTGCCTCTCATGTTAAGCGAAAATATTAAAGCGATCAGGCACGCAAAGGGCCTTTCCCAGCAGGAGCTTGCCGTCAAGCTGAACGTAGTACGGCAAACCATTTCAAAATGGGAGCAGGGCTTGTCCGTCCCGGACTCCGACCTGCTGCTCTCGATCTCGGAGGTGCTGGAAACACCCGTAAGCACGCTGCTGGGGGAAACCGTCGTCGAAACGAAACCGGATGCCATAAAAGCAATCGCCGAAAAGCTGGAGGTGATCAACCTGCAACTTGCCCAAAGGAAGGAAACCAGGCGAAAGACGCTCCAATGGCTGTGCATTGCATTGTGCACGGCCCTGGTGGCGGCTTTCGCGGTCCTGGCCTTCCTCAACAGCCCCTACCAGAACTGGGACTACAGCGACCCGGAGCTTGCCATCGCCGGAACGGCCTACCACGGGTTTGAATGGCTGTTTATCCGGCTCGCGCCGTTTCTCCTGGTGGGGGCAGGGGCGGGCGTCTTTTTGTTGTGGAAGAAATCATAAGGCCCCTTCCCTGGGTTTGCCGGGCGTTTATAAACCGGGAAGGGAAAATGAAATTTCCGGTTGACATCCTTGCAGAAGATGTGTATAATAGGCAGTAGAAACCTTTGAGAAAGTGTAAGTAGGCTGGGCCAATTTCTCCCCAGAGAGCCGCGCGGTGGTGTGAGCGCGGCGGGAAACGCGCGGCTGAATGGGCTTTTGAGGGCGGACCGAAAGGGCCGGGCGGCTGATGCAGCCGTGTGGCGTCATTAGGCGAGCCGGAGTGGCGCTCCGTTAGCAAAGCCGGCGCATAGCAGGTTTGTGCGCATGAGTGGGCGCTTTGTGCGCCAAGCCGGGTGGTACCGCAGGAGTGTATAATCCCCTGTCCCAGCAGAAATTATCTGCCGGGCAGGGGTTTTGCTGTTTATGGCAACCGCCCGGCTGCAACCGAAAGGAGCATACCGAATCATGAGTGAAAACAAGATCCCCTACAAAATCTATTTGGAAGAGCACGAGATGCCGGAGGCCTGGTACAACCTGCGGGCCGATATGAAAAACAAGCCCGCCCCCTTGCTGCACCCCGGCACCTACCAGCCCATGTCCGCCGGGGAGTTGGAGGAAGTGTTCTGCGGCGAACTGGTCCGGCAGGAGCTGGATAACGACACCCCCTATTTCCAGATCCCCACCGAGATACGGGATTTTTACAAGATGTACCGCCCCTCCCCCCTGGTGCGGGCCTACTGCCTGGAGGAAAAACTCCAGACCCCCGCCAAAATCTACTATAAGTTTGAGGGCAACAACACCTCCGGCTCCCACAAGCTGAACTCCGCCATCGCCCAGGCCTACTACGCCAAACAGCAGGGCCTTAAGGGCGTCACCACCGAAACCGGCGCGGGCCAGTGGGGCACCGCCCTCAGCATGGCCTGCTCCTATCTGGGGCTGGACTGCAAGGTATACATGGTCAAGTGCTCTTACGAGCAGAAACCCTTCCGCCGGGAGGTGATGAAGGTCTATGGCGCCAACGTGACCCCCTCCCCCTCGGAAACCACCGGCGTGGGCCGCAAGATCCTGGAGGAGTTCCCCGGCACCGGGGGCTCCCTGGGCTGTGCCATCAGCGAGGCCGTGGAGGTGGCCACCTCCACCCCCGGCTACCGCTATGTGCTGGGCAGCGTGCTCAACCAGGTGATGCTGCACCAGTCCGTCATCGGCCTGGAGGCCAAGGCGGCTATGGACAAGTACGGCATCAAGCCGGATGTGATCATCGGCTGTGCCGGCGGCGGCAGCAACCTGGGCGGGCTGATCGCCCCCTTTATGGGCCAAAAGCTCCGGGGCGAGGCGGACTACCGTATCATCGCCGTAGAGCCGGCCAGTTGCCCTTCCTTTACCCGCGGCCAGTACCGGTATGACTTCTGCGATACAGGCAAGGTGTGCCCCCTGGCCAAAATGTACACCCTGGGCAGCGGTTTCATGCCCAGCGCCGACCACGCCGGCGGCCTGCGGTTCCACGGCATGAGCAGCGTTTTAAGCCAGTTGTACGCCGACGGGCTCATGGAGGCCGTCAGCGTCAAGCAGACCGACGTGTTCCAGGCGGCGGAGGAGTTCGCACGGGTAGAGGGCATTTTGCCCGCCCCGGAGAGCAGCCACGCCATTTTGGCTGCGGTCAACGAGGCCCTGCGCTGCAAAGAAACCGGCGAGGAAAAAACCATCCTCTTCGGCCTCACAGGCACCGGCTACTTTGACCTGGTGGCCTATGAGAAGTTCCATAAGGGGGAGATGCAGAACACCATCCCCACAGACGAGGACATCCAAAAATCCCTGGCAAAGCTGCCGGTGGTGGAATAAACGGGTAGGCCCATAGCTACGACGCGGATACCGGCGCGCTGGAGGGCGTAACGGGGACCACCTCATACTACGCCGGCGAATAGGGACAGAAGGGGGCGGGCGCCATGCCGTCCCCTTCTTTTGAATTGTAAACTTTTCTCGATTTTGCCCACTGGGCGGCCCAAAACCTTGCGTAAACAAAAAAAATAGGATATAATGTTTGATAACTACTCAAAACGGAGGTGCCAGGCCACATGGCAAGAGAACGTTACCTGGTGGGCGCCGGGGAAGATACCATCCATACCGGCGTTATCGAACTGAAAACCCCGCGGGACAAGCGGAGGAATTG
>CANOFK010000088.1 GCA_947565265.1 uncultured Clostridia bacterium
CTGGTGCGCAAGGTGGCCCCGCTGGGGGACCCTATGGAGCTGTGTGTGCGCGGGTATGCGCTTTCGGTGCGCAAGGCGGATGCAGAGATGATTGAAATTGCGTAGGCGGCTATCGTCCTACAAAAAAGTTAGCTAAAACTAATTAACAGGAGGCAATGGTACATGGACATCAAGATTGCGCTGGCTGGGAACCCGAACTGTGGCAAGACAACGCTGTTTAACGCGCTGACAGGGGCCAGCCAGTATGTGGGCAACTGGCCAGGGGTGACGGTAGAGAAGAAAGAAGGCCGGCTGAAGGGGGACCGGGCGGTGGTGATACAGGACCTGCCGGGCATCTACTCCCTTTCGCCCTATACGCTGGAGGAAGTGGTGGCCCGCAGCTACCTGGTCAACGAGCGGCCGGACGCTATACTGAATATTGTGGACGGGACCAACATAGAACGGAACCTGTTCCTGACAACCCAGTTGATTGAACTGGGCTTGCCGGTGGTGGTGGCGGTGAACATGATGGACCTGGTGCGCCGGAACGGGGACAGCATCGACGTGAAAAAGCTGGGGGAGGCCCTGGGCTGCCAAGTGGTGGAAATGAGCGCACTGAAAGGGGAGGGCGGCCTGGAGGCAGCCCAAAAGGCAGCCGGGCTGGCCAGGGAAAACCCGGCGGGTGGGCCGCCCACTGTGTTTACCGGCAGCGTGGAGCAGGCCATTGCCCAAATAGAGGCGGCTATCTCCCCAAAAGTTAGCCGGAACTACCTGCGCTGGTATGCCATTAAGGTGTTTGAGCGGGACGAAAAAGTGCTGGAAGAATTGGCGTTGGACAGCCGGTTGCGGGAGCAACTGGAAGGGTATATTGCCGGGTGCGAGCAGGAGTGGGAGGATGATGCGGAAAGCATCATCACCAACCAGCGTTACAGCTATATCAGCGGCGTAGTGGGCCGGTCGGTGAAGAAAAAGGCAGCCCGTCACAGCCTGTCGGTTTCGGATAAAATCGACCGGGTCGTTACCAACCGTGTGCTGGCGCTGCCGATTTTTGTGGCGGTGATGTTCCTGACCTATGCCATTGCGATGGGGGGCTGGGGGATCTCGGTGGGGACCATGGCCACGGATTGGGCCAATGACGGCCTGTTTGGGGAGGGCTGGTTCCTTTGGGGCGGCGGTGAAGCCTGGGAGGAGGCAGCAGGGGCTTTTGCGGATGCGGCAACGGTGATAGAGGGCTTTGAGAGCGCCGCGGCCGAGGCGGGGATGACGCCCCAAGAGGCGGTATCGGCCGGGCTGGAAACCCCGGTATATTTCTATCAGGAGGAAACCGGGGAAACCCTGACCGAAACCGCCGGCCCGGCTGCGTATACCGCCGCTTTGGCTGTGGAGGAGCCTGACCCCCATGCCTATGGCCTGTGGGTGGAGGGCATTCCTACCCTGGTGGGGGCTTGGCTGGAGGAAATTGGTTGCGCGGATTGGTTGTGTGGGCTGATTTTGGATGGTATAATAGGGGGCGTGGGGTCTGTGCTGGGCTTTGTGCCCCAAATGCTGGTGCTGTTCCTGCTGCTGTCTGTGTTGGAGGACGTGGGCTATATGGCCCGGATCGCCTTTATTATGGACCGGGTGTTCCGCAAGTTCGGGCTTTCCGGCAAGAGTTTTATCCCCATGCTGGTGGGCACCGGCTGCGGTGTGCCGGGCATTTTGGCCTCCCGCACCATTGAGAGTGAGCGGGACCGCCGGATGACCATTATGACCACCTGCTTTGTGCCCTGCGGCGCGAAAATGCCCATTATCGCCCTGTTTGCGGGGGCGCTGTTCGGGGGCAGCACATGGGTGGCGGTTTCCGCATATTTTATGGGTGTGGCGGCCATTGTGATCTCCGGGGTTATACTGAAAAAGACCCGATGGTTTGCCGGGGACCCGGCCCCCTTTGTGATGGAGCTGCCCGCCTACCATGTGCCCACGGCAGGTAATGTGCTGCGGGCTACCTGGGAGCGGGGCTGGTCGTTTATCAAGCGGGCGGGTACGGTGATTTTGGCCTCCAGCGTGGCCCTGTGGTTTTTGCAAGGCTTTGGCTTTACGGACGGCGCCTTTGGGATGGTGGAGGACAACGAAGCCTCTTTGCTGGCAATGGTGGGCTCGGCCGTGGCGGTGGTTTTTGCCCCGCTGGGGTTTGGTACCTGGCAGGCCGCGGTGGCTACCCTGACGGGGTTGATCGCCAAGGAAGAGGTTGTGTCTACCCTGGGCGTGCTGCACGCCGGAAACCTCAGCGAGGAGATTGCCTTGGCATACACCCCTGTGGCGGCTTATAGCTTTATGATCTTTAACCTGCTGTGCGCCCCCTGCTTTGCGGCCATGGGCGCGATCAAACGGGAGATGAACAGTTGGAAATGGACCCTGGGGGCCATTGGCTATATGTGCGGGTTTGCCTATGTGGCGGCGTTTGTGGCGTACCAAATAGGCACGGCCTTTACGGCAGGGTTTGGCCTGGGGACTGGGGCCGCGCTGCTGGCGCTGGGGGCCGTGGCCTACCTGATGGCCCGCCGGAACAAGTATGAAGATCACCTGGCTGTGCGCGCGGTTGCCGCGGCGGAAAAATAAGGAGGGATAGCCTGTGTTGTTGGCGACTGTGATCAACCTGCCGACGATTGTGATTGCGGTGGGGATTGGGGCGGTGGTTGCCGCCATTGTGGTGCGGGGCATCCGCAGGCGCAGGAGAGGGGAGGGGGGCTGTAGCTGTGGCTGCGGCCAATGCCCCCACAGCGCCCTGTGCCATGGGGGAGAGCCCAACAAAGGGGAGAAGGGGAACAAATAGCAGAAAGCCGTCCCGGTGGGGGCGGCTTTTTGTTGTGGGGGCGTTTATGTAGCGGCAGGCGGCGTGGTGGGGCGGGAGATTGTCACCTGGACTGGCAAAAGGAAGTTGACAATGCCAAAAGCCTATGGTAGTATAGGGGCTGAAAGAGAAATCAACCAGGAAGGAGGCGCCCTATGCAAGTTGCCGAGCAGGTTTTACAACTGTTGCAGGATAACCCCAACGCGGTTTCCGGCGAAGAAATGGCGGAACGGTTGCAGATCAGCCGGAATTCTGTTTGGAAAGCGGTGCAAAAGCTGCGGCAGGCAGGGTATGAGATCGACGCCACCACCAACAAGGGCTACCGGCTGGTGTCAGAGAGCAATGTGCTTAGCCCGGAGAATGTCCGCCGCCACTTGGACAGCGGGGTGGCGGATGTGGCCATTGAGGTGCGGGAGTCGGTGAGTTCTACCAACACGGTGCTGAAAACCCTGGCCGAGCGGGGTGGCCGGGAAGGGATGGTGATCATTGCGGAACGGCAGGAAAAGGGCAAGGGCCGGCTGGGACGCAGTTTCCATTCGCCCAAAGGCACGGGCCTTTATATGAGCGTGCTGCTGCGGCCAAAGTTCCCGGCGGAGCAGGCATTGGCCATTACCACAGCGGCGGCTGTGGCTGTGGCCGGGGCCATTGACCGGGTTACCGGCGAGCGGAGCCAGATCAAGTGGGTGAACGACATCTACCTGCATGGCAAAAAGGTCTGCGGCATTTTGACCGAGGCCGCCATTGATTTTGAAAACGGCAGCCTTAACTACGCCGTATTGGGCATGGGGGTGAACTTGCAGGAGCCGCCGGGCGGGTTTCCGGCCGAGTTGCAGGGGGTGGCAGGGGCTATTTTTGCCGAGCCGCCCCCAGCAGGGGCCAGGGCCCGCCTGGCAGGGGCAATACTTAACCGCTTTTTTGCCTATTACCGGGCGATGCCGCGGCAGGCCTATATGCGGGAATACCGGGAGCGCTCATTGCTTACGGGGATGGAGATCTGTTTCCAGCAAGGGGACTGCACCTGGGAGGGCACCGTGGCAGGTATTGACGACCAGGCCCATCTGCTGGTAAAACTGCCGGACGGCAGCACCAAGGTGTTTGGGGCCGGGGAAGTGTCTGTGGTAAAGGCGAGCTTGCAAAAAAATCTGCACAAATAGAAAGGGGAAACCTATGAAACTGGAATGGAAAAACAATATGCAGAAAATGGTGTGCACGGGGGTTTTAGCGGCGGTACTGGCGGTGCTGTCCCAGATCAGCATCCCCTTGCCCAGCGGCGTGCCGGTAACGTTGCAGACCTTTGCCGTGGCCCTGTGCGGCTGTGTGCTGGGCCCTGCCATGGGGACGGCCGCGGTGGCGGTATACCTGGCCCTTGGGGCGGTGGGCGTACCGGTGCTGGCAGGGTTCAGCGGCGGGTTTGGCTCGTTTGTAGGCGTGACGGGCGGCTTTTTGTGGGGGTTTTTGCCCATGGCCCTGCTGTGTGGGCTGGGGGCGCAGGCTAAAAACAAGGTGGTGGCTGCCCTGTTGGGCATGGCGGGCCTTGCCGTCTGCCATATCTGCGGCGTTGTGCAGTTTGCGGCGGTCATGGACACGCCCTTTACCCAGGCGTTTTTCATCGCCTCGGCCCCGTATCTGGTCAAGGATGTGATCTCTGTGGTGCTGGCATATTTTGCGGCGGTTGGCATTGGGGCCAGCCTGAAACGGGCCGGGATAGGGGGCCTGGCATGAAACAGGTGCGGGGGCACCATCTCTTCTGTATGACGCTGTTCTCAGGGCATGGCTATGACGGCCGGTTTGCCGAGAATATGGGACGCTTGATTGGGGGATTCCAGGCCGGCGAAGAGTTACAACTGTGCGGGGGGCAGGACGCCATTTGCGGGGCTTGCCCCAACCGGGAAACGGACGGTGGCTGCGCGTTGGGTACGGAGGATGTGCAGCGCAGGGACACAGTGGCCCAAAAGGTGTTGGGGGTAGGGCCGGGGCAGGTTTTAAGCTGGGATGACGCCATGGAAAAACTGCGCACCCTGACAGGGCCCCAGTTCCAGGCGGTATGTGGGGGTTGCCGTTGGGCGGCCGAAGGATTATGCAGTTTTGAACTACTGTGCAAACGGGCTGGAAAGGGGCAGGTTAAGCCGGAAGATACTTAGTCCCGCGCCCGCCGCCTATGCGCCGGATAGCGCCGGCTTTTACCATCGACCCCAAGACCGCCTCTACGGTGGTGGGGCTGATCATGGGCAGGGCGGCACAGATGTCTGACTTGGAGATGGGCTCCTGCCGGTTCAGGACCAGTTCCTCTATGCTGGCGCGCTTGGTGCGTTTCCGGGCGGGTATCCACGAGAGGCATTGCCGGTACGACAGGTAGAGCAGGGAGAGGAAGATCTGCATATAAGGCAGATAGTCATTATGGCCCTCGGCCCAATATAGGGCGGATTCCTGAAAAGCCCGGTGGTAGAAGGAGAAGTAGCGGTGGATCATGGCCTCCAGAGGCAGGAAACTGCACATGGTATACCCCGCTTTGCATAAAAGCAGGCGGGCGAGCAAAAACACGGTGCCGGCGGGTGCGTTTGGGAAAGGCGCGGTACAGAGCAGATCCAACGTAATACAGGGGATGAGCAGGAAAGCATCCGCCTCTTCCGCGGCGGAAACATAAGCGGAAAAAGCCAGGTCGGCGGCCTGGCTTTTTTCTGTGCTGCCATAGGCCCCGGCGGCCCCCTTGGGCAGCAGGAGGCGGTTTAGCTGCAAAAAGCCTTCCCCGGTAGCCTCTATGTCGTCAAACTGCTGGCTAACGGCTTGCAGGGCTTGTCCATAAGCAGCGGGGGGCACATCTTCCAGGGAGGCAGCGCCTGTGGTGGCGGCCTCCAAACCTTTTTGTATGACGCCTTCCCGCTGCTGGGGGGAGAGGGCCAGTTGTTGGGCGCAGAGGGAATCCAGCCGGCGGAGGGCCGGCAAAAGGCTAGCAAAGCCCTGGGGCAGCGGCATCATATTGAGAAAGGCGTAGT
>CANOFK010000089.1 GCA_947565265.1 uncultured Clostridia bacterium
CTAAACCGCCGGAGGCAGACGCCGGAGGCAAACACCGGGGGACGGCGGGCCTAGAAAGGGCGGTAAGGGTATTGTGGGCAGGGGGGTTTCCAAATATGCCCAGGGGGCGGGGAAAATTTGGCGGAGGGGGTTGACAAACTATACTAAAAAGGTATATATTAATCTGGCAGGGGCAAGCTATAGAGGTTTCCTCTGCGTGAAAAGGATCACACGGACGGACAGGGGGATGGTCACGCTTGCTTTTTGGGGGATGATCAGGCTTACCCATTTGGAAAGGAAGTTTATGGTATATGGAGAACATTAGGAAAGTATACGCCGACAACGCGGCCACCACGGCGGTTTCGGACGAGGTGCTGGAGGCTATGCTGCCCTTTTTTAAAGAGGTGTACGGGAACCCTTCGAGCCTGTACGAACTGGGCCAGCAGGCCAAGGCCCCCCTGGAACAGGCCAGGGCCGATGTGGCCGCCTGCCTGGGGGCGAAACCCCAGGAGATCTACTTTACAAGCTGCGGAAGCGAAAGCGACAACTGGGCCATTAAGGGCGCTGCCCGTGCCATGCGGAAGAAACAGGGGAAGGACCATATCATCACCTCTGCCTTTGAGCACCACGCGGTGCTGCATACCTGCCAGGCACTGGAAAAAGAGGGCTTTACCGTAACCTACCTGGACGTGCACCAGGACGGGCTGGTGCGGCCGGAGGAACTGGAGGCGGCTATTACCGAAAAGACCGCCCTGGTGACGGTGATGTACGCCAACAACGAGATCGGCACCGTGCAGCCCATTGCGGAGATCGGCGCGGTTTGCCAAAAACATGGGGTGCTGTTCCACACGGACGCGGTGCAGGCCATCGGCAATGTGCACATCCACGTGAAAGAGCAACACATTGATATGCTCTCGCTGAGCGGGCACAAGATACACGCGCCCAAGGGGGTGGGGGCGCTGTATATCCGCAGCGGCGTGGCCGTGGAGAACTTTATGGACGGCGGGGCCCAGGAGCGGGGCCGCCGGGCCGGCACGGAGAACGTGGCGGAGATTGTGGGGCTGGCCACGGCCATGAAACGGGCCACGGAGAGCATCGACCAGCGCGTTGCCCGGCTGACACCCATGCGGGACAGGCTGATTGCGGGGCTTTCTCAAATTACACGCAGCCGCCTGAACGGCAGCAGGGAACACCGGCTGCCGGGGAATGTGAGTTTCTGTTTCCAGGGGATAGAGGGGGAAAGCCTGCTGCTGCTGCTGGATATGCACGGCATCAGCGCCTCTTCGGGCTCGGCCTGCACCAGCGGGTCGCTGGACCCCAGCCATGTGCTGCTGGCCATTGGCCTGCCCCACGCGGTGGCCCACGGCTCGTTGCGGATCTCCTTTGGGGACTATAACACCGAGGAGGATGTGGACTATATTTTGCAGGTGCTGCCGGGGATCATCGAGCGGCTGCGGAAGATGTCCCCCCTATGGGACGCCATTGAGAAGGGGACGGTTGACTATGACCCGTATATGTGAGCGCGCCCGGCTTAGGCGGGCGGGCAGGGTGCTTAGGCGGGCCCTGCTGCTGCGCTTGCCTTGCCTGCTCATCAACCTGGCGGTACAGGGGGGCAGGGAGTTCAGCCAGGAGATAGCGGACCATCGCACATACAGGAACATCATGAGAAATAGCAAAAGAGAGGGCAGATAATATGGCATACAGCGAAAAAGTGATGGACCATTTCGCCAACCCCCGGAACGTGGGGGAGATGGAGGACTTTAGCGGCGTAGGCGAGGTGGGCAACCCCAAGTGCGGGGATATTATGCGGATGTACATTAAGGTGGAAGGGGACGTGATTACGGATGTTTCCTTTATGACCTTTGGCTGCGGGGCGGCCATTGCCACCAGCAGCATGGCCACCGAGCTGATTAAGGGGAAAACCATTGGCGAGGCCCTGCAACTGACCAATAAGGCCGTGATGGAGGCCCTGGACGGGCTGCCCGCCGTGAAGGTGCATTGCTCGGTGCTGGCGGAGCAGGCGATTAAGGCTGCGGTTTCTGACTACTATAACCGTATGGGCATCGACCCGGAACCCATTGTGGGGGCCATTCCGGCGTGCGATAGCTGCGGCTGCGAGGGGTAGGGAAAAGGGGCGCGGATAGGAAAAGGAGGGAGCCTGGGCTCCCTCCTTTTGTGTTTTGGGCTTTGGGTTTTGTGTTCTGCTTTACAGGTCGCGGAATTTCTTGACCCGGCGCAACTGGCGCTGTTTCCGGCGGTAGAACACCACCAGGATCAGGTACACCGCTATGAGGGCCCCGATTACGGCCATGGCGGCGATGAACCAGGGGGACGTGAGCAGGGAACGGCCCTGCTCCCAGCCGGCGATCAGGTCGCTTCTGGGTACCGACTCGGCCGCCACAACGGGCACGGTGGCGATCACCTCGTCTGCGTAGCGCATGGTGGCCGTGCCGATTACCTCCCCCTTTCGGATGGGCGCTTGGACCGACTCCGGCTTATTGACCGTGGTGATGATGGAACTTTGGTCTACGCTGTTGGGGAGCATCACGCTGACATTGGTTTCTGCGGCCAGCAGGAGTTCGTCTTTTTGGTAGGCGTACTCCAGTTTGACCGAACTGAGGATATCCCCTTGGGTGGTAATGGTCTTTTTCTCCAGGCTGGTGAACGCCCAGCGGAACAGGGTGCGGGCGTCCAGCATCTCGTTGTGGATGCCCTGCTGGTAGCCCTCCATGTCCCCCATTGCCACCACGATATAGGTGTACCCCAGGGTGGTGGCCGACGCGGTGAGGCAATGGCCGGCCTGGTCGTGGGAGCCGGTTTTGACCCCGCTGGCATAGGTGTAGAAGTAGTTGATCCCGCTTTGGGGGTCCTCGAAGTTCAGGAGCATTTTGTTGGTATTGGGCAGGGTGGTGGGCTCGCTGAGATTGGTTTGTGGCTTATTGTAGGCCGGGGCGCTGGTGATGGCGGAGAAGTTGGGCAGGGTCATGGCGTACTGGGTGATGATGGCCATATCCCGTGCGGTGGAGTAGTGGTTCTCCTTATGCAGGCCGTGGGGGTTGGAGAAATGGGTGTTCCGGCAGCCCAGCTCCTGGGCTTTTTCGTTCATCAGCCGGACAAAATAGCTGCTCTCGCTGTAATCGATGGTGGCGCCGTATTCCTCCTGCTGGGCAGGGGGCGGGGTGGCGCCGGCGTCGCTGGGGGCCGCCGGGTCCTCGGGGTTGGGGGCGTTTTTGGGCACGATGCTGCCGCTGGCATACAGGGCGTCCACGTGCTCCATAAGGGTGAGGGCCGCGTCATTGCCGCTGGGGACCATCAGGAGGTACAGCAGTTGCAGGCCCGTAAGTTCCTCCCCTACCTGCACCCCGGCCAGGGAACTGCCGGTGCCCTCCAGGTCGTCGGCCACGCTTTGGGGGACGGTGATCACCGTGTTTTCTATGTCCGGGATGTTCTCGTAGGCAATGATGTAGGTCATGATCTTGGTCATGGAGGCCATGGGCAACTGCTCGTCCGGGTTGTAGGTGTACACCACCGTGTCGGTGTCCAGGTTCAGCATGAACAGGGACTTGCAGTGGGGGTGGTCGCTGTCCCCCTCCCGGCCGCTGTCCCAGTTGAAGGCAAAGCCTTCGGTGGCGTGGGCCGGCAGGGCGCAGAAGAACGTGAGTAGGACCCCCAACAGGGCCGCTGCCCACCGTTTGCTGGTCGCTCTGGCTGCTCTTGGTTGCATTTGCTTCTCCTCCTGTTTTGGGATTGCTGGCGGAAGGGTGTGGGGCGGAAGGTCGTGGGGACTCTGTCCCCACACCCCTGCAAGCGCTGTGGCCGCGCTTGACCGGCCACGGGGGCCCCCTGGGGGGCGTTTATTTTTTTAAAGAGAGATAACCCTTGATAGGTTTTGGGGTGAAGGGATCTTTTATTTTTTCTTCTTTTTCTTTATTTTTTACTTTTCTTCTTTATTTGCTTTTTGTCTTTATGCTTTTTCTTTATGGGAGGGCTACATATTGCGCATATGCTTGCCGCCGCGGGTGCTGGTGGTGGTTTTGACCTCCATGTGGCGGGGGCGGACTTTCTTTTTGACGTGCAGGAGGCGGGCCAGGGTTTCGCCTTTGGGGAGCATGGCCACGTCGTCGTAGCTGACGGCCCGGAAGAGCACGATGCCTACCGCGTACACGGCCACTGCCACCAGGATGGCCGGCAGCACCGCCATGGGCGGGGACAGGAACCGCAACAGCGCCCCATAGACCCCGTAGGAGGTAAGGCCCATCACCCCGCCGGATACTACGATGGGCGCGGCCGTGGCCAGGACGGAATCCATACGGGGCAGGCTGCGGCGCACCGCGGCAAGGTTCAGCAGCATAATGAGGAAATAGGCGATGGCCGTGCTGATGGCCGAGCCCATCACGTTGATCTCCGGGATGCCGGTGAGGAAGTAGGAGATGGCGATCTTTACCACGCCGCCAATGGCCATATCTACCACCGGGCGGGTGGTGCGGCCAAAGCTTTGCAAAATGGCGTTGGTGGTGAACAGGGTGCTGTTAAAGGCTATGGCGACGGCCAGCACCTGTAGCAGCCGGGCCGCGCCCTCGGCTACCTCCGGCCGGTTGAATAGGAACAACTGGCAGATGGGCCGGGCGAAAATGGACATACCGATGCTGGAGGGGACGGAGATCAGCAGGGTCATACGCATGGACACGGAGGCAATGTTGTTTACCCCCGGCTTGTCCCCGGAAACAATGGAGGCGGACAGCACCGGCAGCAGGCTGGTGGAGATGGGTACCACGAAGGCCCCCGGCAGGTCGAACAGCTTGCGGGCATGGCCCAACACGCCGCTGTACCAATCGGCCTGGTCTTGGGTGAAACCGGCTACGGACTTCATGCGGTCCATGAGCACGGCGCTGTCTACGAAGTCCAGCACGCTTAAAAAGCAGGCCCCCAGGGTGATGGGGATGGCAAAGCGCAGCAGGGAAACCAGCATATCCCGCCGGGGGGTGAGGGCCGGGTCGCCCGGAGGCTGGGCCCGGTCTTTGCGGCGCTGGTGGAACTTGTACAGCACCAGGTACCCAAGCCCCAGCGCCGCGCTTACCGACACGCCTACAATGGCGCCCACCGCTGCCCAGGCATCGGACTGGTATTGCCGGATAATATAGGCGGCCAGCCCCACCCCGATGGCTACCTTGGAGACGGCCTCGATAACCTGGGACACCGCGGTGGGTACCATATTGCTGCGCCCCTGGAAATAGCCCCGCAGGGCGGACATCACCGAAATGAAAAAGGCTGTGGGCGCCAGGGCGACTATGGTGTTGGCCGCCCCCGGCTTGCCTAAAAGTACCGCGATCTGCCGGGAACCAAAGAGCATGACCAGACAACCCAACAGGCCCAGGCTGAAAAACAGCCAGAAGGCTACGGAAAATACCTGGTCGGCCTCTTTTTTGCGGCCGCGGGCATAGGCCGTGCTGACCATGCGGGATACCGCTATGGGCAGGCCGGCCGTGGAGAGCATGAGGAAAATGGTGAAGATATCGTACGCGCCGTAAAAGTACGACATCCCCTCTGCGCTGATGAAATTGGCCAGCGGTATGGAGAACAGCAGCCCCAGCACCTTCACCAGCAGCGTGGACGCCGACAGGATCGCCGCCCCCAGCATGAAACCGTTCTTGTTTTCCTGTGCCGTAATGCCGTCCCCCCTTTTTTGCTTATGGTTCCCTAGGAACTATCTGATAATTATACCATCTTTTTCTTCGGAACGCAAGGCCGCCTCCGGCACCCTTGAAACTTTTTGGCTGGACAAGGCCTCCGGCGGCGGAGAGTTGGCAACGCCAACTCTT
>CANOFK010000090.1 GCA_947565265.1 uncultured Clostridia bacterium
GAGGCGGGGAAGGTGTATATTGCGGAGAGCCCCCTGTACGAGATCACCGGCAAGGACGAAACCTACTTTGCCTATAACGAGCAGGAAAAAGCGGAGTTTTTGAAAAAGCTGGAGGGGAAGAAGTACACCATCCAGCGCAGCAAAGGGCTGGGAGAAAACGAGCCGGACATGATGAGCCTGACCACCATGAACCCCAAGACCCGGCGGCTGATCAAGGTGAACCCCGGCGACGTGGAGGACGCGGCCCGGATGTTCGAAATTTTGCAAGGGGACGACCTGGCCGGGCGCAAGGAGTACATTGCCGCGCACGGGGCGGAGTATACGGAAGAGTTGGATGTAAGCTGAGGGCAGCCGGAAAGGGGAGCGCTATGGGGAAACGTTTTGCGTACGAGGAAACCCTACACGAACTGCCGGAGAAGGGCGGGGCATATGTGGCCTTCCCCTGGAATATCCGGGAGGTTTTCGGCAAAGGCCGGGTAAAGGTGCACGCCACATTTGACGGCGAACCCTATGACGGCAGCATCGTCAACATGGGCCTTCGCGGCCCCGACGGGGAGATCTGCTATATCATCGGGGTGCGCAAGGCCATCCGCCAAAAGCTGGGCAAAAAAGACGGCGACCGGCTCCGTGTGGTGATTGAGGAGCGGTAGGGGCCGTGGGGCAGAAGGAGGGGCAGAATGGACAAGGAAAAAGTATTTGCCATGAAACTGGGGAAGGTGTACCCCCTGCTGGTACAAAAGGCGGAACGCAAAGGCCGCACCAGGGCAGAGGTAGATACGGTCATCTGCTGGCTGACAGGGTATAGCCAGGCGGGGCTGGAAGAGCAGTTGGCAAAGGACGTGGCATACGGCGCCTTTTTGGCAGGGGCCCCGGCCTGGAACCCCAACGCGGGGCTGATTACCGGCACCGTGTGCGGCGTGCGGGTAGAGAGCATCGGCGACCCGCTGATGCGGAAGATACGCTGCCTGGACAAGCTGGTGGACGAACTGGCAAAGGGGCGGGCGATGGAGAAGATCTTACGTAGCGGGGAGGCAGCCCAATGAACCATACTGTTTCGGGCGGGCTTATGGTACGCCCTATGGAATATCCTGACGTAGGTGCCCTGGCCCGGAGCGAGCGGGAGCAGGGCTGGTCCGGCTCAGAGGAAAAGTTGCAAAGCCGGTGGGCTGATTTGCAGGCCGGTATGGCTGTGGGCTTTGTGGCCGAGTATGCGGGCGGTCCGGCCGGGTATATTTTTGTGTATCCAGAAGGACTGGGCGGGCCTTTCGGCGGCAGGGGAATCCCGGAAATCGCGGACTTCAATGTGCTGGTGAAGTAGCGGCGCAGGGGCATTGGCACAGCCCTGATGGACGCGGCGGAGGAAACTGCCGCGGGCTATGGGGACAGCGTGTACCTGGCCGTGGGCCTGCACAGCGGTTACGGCAGCGCCCAGCGGATGTACGTGAAACGGGGCTATGTGCCCGATGGCTCTGGGGTATGGTATGGAGAGGCTGTCTGCCCGGCCTATGGCCCATGCAGGAACGACGACGATTTGGTGCTGTATTTTTTGAAGAGGCTGGGCGGGGCGCGGCCTTAGTTCGTGAAAGGAAAGGGTGAGAATATGCCAAGAAAAGAGAGAAAGGCCCCCAAAAGCACGGGCAAGGTGCACGGCTACATTGCCGGGGCGGGGGAGATCGTAGAGCAGGACGTGGGGGACACCCTGCGGCAGAACTATATGCCCTACGCCATGAGCGTGATTTTAAGCCGGGCC
This sequence comes from uncultured Clostridia bacterium, assembly GCA_947565265.1. Classification (GTDB taxonomy): domain Bacteria; phylum Bacillota; class Clostridia; order Oscillospirales; family Acutalibacteraceae; genus Acutalibacter; species Acutalibacter caecimuris. The sequence goes on from CANOFK010000090.1 coordinate 1,751, forward strand.
CTGCCGGAGATCGACGGGCTCAAGCCCTCCCAGCGCAAGCTGCTGTACACCATGTACAAAATGGGGCTTTTGGGGGAGGGGCGGAAGAAATCGGCCACCATCGTGGGCGAGGTCATGAAACTGAACCCCCACGGGGATGGGCCCATCTACGACACCATGGTGCGGCTGAGCCGGGGGTATGACGCCCTTTTGCACCCCTATGTGGACAGCAAAGGGAACTTCGGCAAGGCGTACTCACGGGACATGGCCTGGGCCGCGCCCCGGTATACAGAGGCCAGGCTGGACGGGATCTGCCGGGAACTGTTCCGGGATATTGACCGGGACACCGTGGACTTTGTTGACAATTATGACAACACCATGAAGGAGCCCACCTTACTGCCCGGCACCTTCCCGGCCATTTTGACCAATGTGAGCACGGGCATTGCCGTGGGTATGGCCTGCAATATCTGCTCCTTTAACCTGGCGGAGGTCTGCCGCACGGCCATTGCCCTGATGCGCGACCCCCAGGCAGACCTGTTCCACACCCTGCAAGCCCCGGACTTTCCGGGCGGGGGGCAGTTGATCTTTGACCGGGCGCAGATGGGGAAAATCTACGAAACCGGCCGGGGGAGTTTCCGGGTGCGCAGCAAGTGGAGCTACGACAAAGTCGCCAACTGCATCGATGTGACCCAGATCCCCCCCTCCACCACGGTCGAGGTGATTGTGGAGAAGATCGTGGACCTGGCCAAAACCAACAAGCTGCGGGAGGTAGCGGACGTCCGGGACGAAACCGACCTGGAGGGCCTGAAAATCACCATTGACCTGAAACGGGGGGTGGACCCGGACAAGCTGATGCAAAAACTGTTTAAGCAGACCACTTTGGAGGACAGCTTTGCCTGTAACTTCAACGTGCTGGTAGGGGGCGTGCCCCGGGTGCTGGGGGTGCGCCAGTTGCTGGAGGAGTGGACGGCCTTCCGAATGGAATGCGTGCGCCGCCGCACCTTTTTCGACCTGCGGAAAAAGAAGGAAAAACTTCACTTGCTGCGGGGCTTGCAGGCTATCCTGCTGGATATCGACAAGGCCATACGCATTGTGCGGGAAACCGAAGAAGAGGCCGAGGTGGTGCCCAACCTGATGATCGGCTTTGGCATTGACGAAACCCAGGCCGAGTATGTGGCGGAAATCCGCCTGCGCCAGTTGAACCGGGAGTACATCCTTAAGCGCACAGAGGAAACCGGGCAACTGGAAGAGGACATTGCCGGGTTGGAAGAGGTGCTGGGCTCCAAGGCGAAGATCCAGGCGATTATCATCAAAGAACTGGAGGCCGTGGTAAAAGCCTACGGGAAACCCCGGCGCACCATCCTCCTGTACGCCGACGAGGTGGAGGAAACCGTGGAGGTGGAAGAGGTACCGGATTACCCGGTGCACCTGTTCTTTACCAGGGAGGGCTACTTTAAAAAGATCACCCCCCAGTCCCTGCGCATGAGCGGCGAGCACAAGCTAAAGGAAGGGGACCAGATCGCCCAGGCGCTGGAGGGCCAGAACAACGGGGAACTGCTGTTCTTCTCGGACAAGTGCCAGGTCTACAAGGCACGGGGCGCGGACTTTGATGACGGCAAGACCAGCCTGCTGGGGGATTATATCCCGGCAAAGATGCAGATGGAGGAGGGGGAGCGGGCCATCTATATGGCGGCTACCGTGGATTTTTCCGGCTATATGCTGTTTATCTTTGAGAACGGCAAGGCGGCAAAGGTGGAGCTCTCCGCATACCAGACCAAGACAAACCGGCGCAAGCTGCTCAGCGCCTACAGCGATAAATCGCCGGTAGCGGCGGTTTTGCAACTGGCGGAGGACTGCGAAGTGCTGCTGACAGCCAGTTCCGGGCGGATGCTGCTGTTCCATACCGGGCTGGTGGGGGCAAAGTCCACCAAAAACACCCAAGGGGTGCAGGCCATGAACCTGAAAAAAGGGCAGCGGGTTATGGGCGCGGTGGCCTATGCGGAAGGGATGCTGCAAAACCCGGCAAGGTACCGGAAAAAGCTGCCGGCACTGGGAGCCCTGCCCGATGCGGAAGAGGCCGGGGAGCAGATACAGTTGATGTAAGGGGGTGGCGCAAGCGCCGCCCCATGACCGGCAGAACGAACAATCAACCCAAAGGAGAGGACCAGCATGAACGAGAAGGAGATCGCGGAGATCCGCCGGCGGTTCCAGCCGGAAAAATCCAATATCACGGCCATAAACGGCTGCTATGTAAATGCCCAGGGGGAGATCATCTCCCGGTTCGCCCAGTCCCTGGCCGCGGCGCCCCAGGAGGAAACCGAGAGCATTTTGGCTGTGCTGAAACGGGCGCTCTCCGGCACCCTGGGCAAACAGCTCAATGACATTATCTTTGAAACCAGCCAGGTGGCGGACAGCGACGAGCACCGGATGCTTATGGCCCTGCGGGACAGCGCCCTGAAGGACGAGGGAGTGGTGCAGGCCTTTTACCAGCGGGTGATCGAAAGCCTGGAGATGGAGGGGCCCTACCTGATTTTGCTGGCCAGCGACAAGTACGACGTGCCCTACCGGTCCAAAGACGGCGCCCCGAACCCGGACGGCTCCAGCGAGGTGTATTCCTACATCCTGTGCGGCATATGCCCGGTAAAGGAAACCAAGCCCGCCCTGCGTTACGACGTGCCGGACAGCGTGATCTGTAACCGGGACATGGACTGGCTGATTGCCCCGCCGGAGCTGGGGTTCCTGTTCCCGGCCTTTGACGACCGGTGCGCCAACCTGTACAGCGCACTGTATTATACCAAAAAGACCGGGGAGAACCACCCGGAATTTGTGGAGGGGCTGTTTTGTACCGAGCCGCCCATGCCGGCTGATTTGCAGCAGGAAACCTTCCGGGAGATTCTGACAGACGCCCTGGGGGAGGCCTGTAGCTTTGAGGTCGTGCAGGAGGTACAGGGCCGGCTGGGCGAGATCGTCGAGGAGCACAAGGCCAGCAAAAGCCCGGAGCCCCTGGCCGTCAGCCGGAACACCATGCGCAAGGTGCTGGACGCCTGCGGCGTGGAAGAGGAGAAGGCCCAGGCCTTTGAAGAGAAATATGAAGAGGCTTTTGGCGGCGGGGCCGTGAACCCCCGGAACCTGGTGGACACCAAAAGCTTTGTGGTAAAGACCCCCAGCGTGACCATCAAGGCCGAGCCGGCGTGTGGCGACCTGGTGGAAACCAGGGTCATAGATGGGCGCAAGTACATACTCGTGCGTGTGGACGGCGACGTGGAGTTCAACGGGGTCACGGTGCAGTTTGAGGAGCCGTGAGCGCCCTGTTTTCGGCCCACTGCGGGCTTATTCCTGTGGGCCTGGGCTGATTTGCGATTGCGTGTGGGCCGGGGCTGTGGTATAATGGGTACAACTTGTTACGCCCGGCAGGTAGACCGGGCCTGTGCGGGGGCAATAAACACCTTGGGGGTGATGGCTTGCATCTGATCCTGGCGGTACCGGTTTTGGGGCTGATGGGCCTGGTGGCGGTGCGCTGCCTGATGGCCTGGGGCGTGCCGTCCCCTTTGCCTGCGGCCTTTTTTGCCGGAAAAGCACCTACACCGCCGGGGGCCTATACGCCCTCCCGGCGGGAACTGTGGAAGGTGTTCGGCCTGGCTATGGGCATACGGTTGGCCCTGCTGGGGGTGGTAGCCCTCTGCCTGGCAATGACAGCCAACCAGGGGCTGTCCCGGCCGTCCATAGAGGGCAGCTTTCAGCTTTGGGATGCCAGGCACTACATCGCCCTGATAGAGAAAGGGTATGGGGGCTATCAGGAGGACGGGAAACATATCTTTCTGGTGTTTTTCCCGCTGTATGTGTGGGTAACACGGCTGGTGCGGCTGGTGGTACCCAGCACCATAGGGGCCGGGGTACTGGTTTCGGTACTCAGCTACGGCTGGGGCTGCTGCTGGGTATACCGGCTGGCCGGGCTGGTGTTTGGCAGGCGGATAGCCTGGGACACGGTGCTGTTGTAAGCGAAAAATAGATTCGAACCCTCGTAAAAAAGGAAAAAAGCAAG
>CANOFK010000091.1 GCA_947565265.1 uncultured Clostridia bacterium
GTGTTTTAAAATAATTGAATAATTTTCAAGTAATATATGCAAGATAATTGGATATATTAGCGTTTTGGAATACGTCCTAAATATCAGTTGAAAAAAGACCTGGAAAGGCGGGGATCCTATGTGCAGCAACAAACGGAAGATCGTGCTGGTGGGCACCGGCATGGTGGGCATGAGCTTTGCCTACTCGGCGCTGAACCGCTCCCTTTGCGATGAACTGGTGCTGGTGGATATTGACAAAAAGCGGGCCATGGGCGAGGCCATGGACCTGAACCACGGCGTGGCCTTTGCCAGCAGCAGTATGAAGATTTACGCGGGCGAATATGCCGATTGCTCGGACGCGGATATTGTGGTGATCTGTGCGGGGGTAAACCAAAAGCCCGGCGAATCCCGGCTGGACCTGCTCAAGCGCAACGCCGCGGTGTTCCAGTCCATTATCGAGCCGGTGGTGCGTTCCGGGTTTGGGGGCGTATTTTTGGTGGCCACCAACCCGGTGGACATTATGACCAGGGTGACGTATGAACTTTCGGGCTTTAACCCCAACCGGGTGTTTGGCAGCGGCACCACCCTGGACACCGCCCGGCTGCGGTACCTGCTGGGGGAGTATTTCTCCGTTGACCCCCGGAATATGCACGCCTATGTGATCGGCGAGCACGGGGACAGCGAGTTTGTGCCCTGGAGCCAGGCCATGATTGCCACCAAGTCGGTTATCGACGTGTGTGAGCAGTCAGAGGGCCGCTACCGTTTGGAGGAAATGCAGCGCCTGAGCACCGAGGTGCGGGACGCGGCCCAGCAGATCATTGAGGCCAAAAACGCCACCTATTACGGCATCGGCATGGCTCTGGTGCGCATTTGCCGGGCCGTGCTAGGGGACGAGAACAGTGTGCTGACGGTTTCTGCCCGGCTGCGGGGGGAGTACGGCCAGCGGGGCGTGTATGCCGGGGTGCCCTGCATTGTCAACGGCAACGGCGTGGACCGGGTGCTGGAATTGCGCCTGACGGAAGAGGAGCAGGAGAAATTCCGCGCCTCCTGCCGTGTGCTGGAGGAAAGCTACCAGGGGATGGGGCTAAACTAGGCAAGCCTGGCAGGGTAAGGGGTTGCTTAGCCCCCGGTACCTCCACGCCCTAAGCCCCGGCATACCCCTGGCGGGGAACGGCGCCGCCAGGGGTTCTACATATTGTAGCCTCCCAGGCCGGTGGGGCGGGCGCCGTCACCATGGCCGGCACAGGGCCCACGGAGGGTGTGGGCGCCCATTGGCAAGGCGCTGCCTCTACAGGAAACCGGGGTACAGGGCCGGCCCCTATGCCTAGCCGTTGTGATGCGTTGGCCTCCTTATACAAGAAATCGTGAAAAGCGTAAAGAGCCTGTTTTTTTGTGGAAACCCGGTTGACAAAACTGCCGGGATAGTGTATAATTTTCTGATGTAAAGAAGGTCGCTTTACAGAGAGGGGTGCGGGCTGTGGCGAAGGACTTGAGGATCTCTTACCTGTTGGGCTTTTACGGGGAGATGCTCACAGAAACCCAGCGGGAGGCAATGGACGCTTACTACAACCAGGATATGTCCCTGTCGGAGATCGCGGAGGACAGGCGGATCAGCCGCCAGGGCGTGCGGGACGCCATCAAGCGGGCCGAGCAGCAGTTGGCCGAGATGGAAGAGCGGCTGGGGCTGTGTAAGCGGTTTGAGGAGGTACAGCGGGCTTTAGAGGCTGTGTGTGACTGTGCGTTGGATATCCAGGAGATGAACGCCCTGCACGGCAGGGTGGCTGGCATTGACCAGCGGGCCGGCGAGATTATGGAACTGGCCAAGGAGATTGCAGAGAGGGACTAGGAAACCGCGGCGCAAAGGGCCCTGCGGGTTATGCAAGGCCGTGGGCTTTACAGGCGGCTTTGCAGAGAATAGAATCGGGAGAGGTGAGCCGGATGGCGTTTGAGGGTTTGGCGGAAAAGCTGAGCAACTCGTTTAAAAAACTGCGGGGCAAGGGGAAGCTCAGCGAGGCCGACGTAAAAGAGGCCATGCGGGAGGTCCGCCTGGCCCTGCTGGAAGCGGACGTCAACTATAAGGTGGCAAAGGAACTGACCGGGAAGATCACCGAACGGGCCGTGGGCTCTGAGGTGATGGAGAGCCTGACCCCCGCCCAGATGGTCATTAAGATTGTAAACGAGGAACTGACCGCACTGATGGGCGGCAGCGAGGAGCGGCTGAAAAGCCCGCCCCATCCCCCGGCGGTTATCATGATGTGCGGCCTGCAAGGCGCGGGCAAAACCACCCATGTGGCCAAGCTGGCCTATATGCTGAAAAGCCAGGGCCACCGCCCCCTGCTGGTGGCCGGCGACGTGTACCGCCCGGCGGCTATCAAGCAGCTACAGGTCATGGGCGAGAAGGCCGGCGCCCCGGTGTTTGAGCGGGGCAACCAGGATCCGGTGGAAACCGCCAGGGAGGCGGTGCGCCATGCCAAAGACTATGGCCACGACTATGTGCTGATCGACACGGCGGGCCGTTTGCAGATAGACGAGCAACTGATGGACGAGCTGCGCCGGATGAAAGAGGCTGTCAACCCCACCGACATTTTGCTGGTGGTAGACGCCATGATCGGCCAGGAGTCGGTCAATGTGGCAAAGACATTCGACGGGCTGTTGGACATTACCGGGGTTATCCTGACCAAGCTGGACGGCGACACCCGGGGCGGCGCGGCCCTGTCCATTAAAGCGGTGACAGGCAAGCCCATCAAGTTCGCGGGCACCGGCGAAAAGCTGGACGGCCTGGAGGTGTTCCACCCCGACCGGATGGCCGGGCGTATTTTGGGCATGGGCGACGTGCTCAGCCTGATTGAGGACGCCCAGTTGCGCATGGACGAAAAGGCCGCTGCCAAAACCGCTGAGCGGATGATGAACAACAAGCTGGATCTGAACGATATGCTGGACCAGTTCCAGCAGGTAAAAAAGATGGGCCCTCTGAAAGGCATCCTCTCCAAGCTGCCGGGCATTGGCGGCAAGGTGGATGAACTGGACATCGACGAGCGGATCATGGACCGCACCGCGGCCATCATCCTCTCCATGACCCCCTATGAGCGCAGCCACCCGGACAGCCTGAACGCCTCCCGGAAAAAACGCATTGCCGCAGGTTGCGGCCAGAAAGTGGAGGACGTAAACCGGCTGCTCAACCAGTTTAAGCAGACACAAAAACTGATGAAACAGTTTGGCGGTAAAAAAGGCAAAAAGCTGATGCGTGGCCTGGGCGGCCTGGGCGGCGGTATGCCGTTTTAGTGAGCCGGGGCAAAGATTGCCACCGTCCGGGCCATGGACGGCGTAGCGGCAGCACGGTACCGCCCGCTGGGCTTTTCGGCGTACGGCGCGTAATGATTGGATGGAGGAGGAGAATAGATGAAACTCGGCGAGGTATGCCTGCTGACCAGCGATGTAGTCCGTCTGGCTGATTTTTATAGAAAGCTGCTGGAAGCAGAGGACGGGGAGGACAAGGACGACCTGATGCATCAATTTGTACTGGTAAAGGAAACCGACCTGACCATCATGAAAGATGACGCACCCCGCAAGGGCCAAAGCGCTGTTTTGACCTTTACGGTAGAGGACATCTACGCGGCCCATGCCAGGCTGCAAGAGATGGGCGTGAAGATTGTGGAACCGCCTACGGCCCGGCCCTGGGGGGCGGTGAACATGAGTTTTCTGGACCCGGATGGGAATGTGGTGTATTTCCGCACTTTCCCGCGCAATGGGGAGTGATCCCCCCAGCAAGGTTTGGACAGGGAGGCACTTGGCGTGCGGGCCCTTTCAATATAAACTATCAATTTATGAACAAGTGGAGGAAAATGACATGGCTGTAAAGATCAGACTGCGCCGTATGGGCGCGAAAAAGAACCCCTTCTACCGCATTGTGGTGGCAGATTCCCGTTTCCCCCGGGATGGCCGTTTCATCGAGGAGATCGGCTACTACAACCCCATGGAAGAGCCCAGCGTGGTCAAGCTGGACCCTGAGAAGGCCAAAAAGTGGATCGAGAACGGCGCTCAGCCCACCGACACGGTACGGGATCTGTTCAAAAAGCACGGCGTGATCTAAAATGTGCCGCCTTACCGGCCCATTTTGGGCTGTTGCAGGCACAAAAGCAGTATTACCGCAGAAAGGAGGGCACGTAGTATGCAGGATCTGTTGAGAGCGATTGCCTCGGGCCTGGTAGAAAAGCCGGAGGAGATTACCGTCAGCAGCGAGGAAGGGGAGGACGGCGTGGTTGTCTTCCATCTTCATGTGGCAGAGGACGATATGGGACGGGTCATCGGCCGGCAGGGGCGCATTGCAAAGGCCATTCGCGTGGTTATGCGCGCCGCCGCCGCACGCAATGATATGAAGAAGATCATGGTGGAGATCGACTAACGGAATTATGGCAGAGAGGGGCTTTTTAAGGCCCTTTTTTGCTTTTGGGAGGGACTATGGAAAAACGTTTTTTAGAGGCGGGGAAAATCGTGCGCACCCATGGCGTGCGGGGTGAACTGTGCCTGGAGCCCTGGGCGGATTCCCCGGATTTCTTGAAACAGGTCAAGGAGTTTTACTTTGACCCCCAGGGCCAGCGGCCGGCAGGGCTGCAAAGCGCCCGGGTGCACAAGGGGCGGCTGCTGATCTGCCTGGCCGGGGTAAGTACGGTAGAGCAAGGGGACGCCCTGCGGGGCAAGGTGCTGTACCTGGACCGGGAGGAAATACACCTGGAAGAGGGCCGGTTCTTCTTACAGGACCTGATCGGCCTACAGGCGGTGGACGGCCGTACCGGCCAGGTATACGGTACGGTGGAGGAGATTTTAAACACCCCTGCCAATGACGTATACCGCATTGTGGGCGGGGGCAAGGAGTACCTTTTCCCGGCAGTGGCGCATATGGTAAAGCGGACTGCGCCAGAGGAAGGGGTCATAGAACTGCTGCCCATCCCCGGCATTTTTGACGGCGGCGGGGAGGAAGCCTGATGCGCATGGACATTTTTACCCTGTTCCCGGCGATGTTCCCCCCTGTGCTGGAAACCAGCATTGTAGGCCGGGCCCGGCGGCGGGGCCTGTTGCAGATCTGCTGCCACCAGTTGCGGGATTTTTCCCCGGACCGCCGGGGCCGGGTGGACGATATGGTCTTTGGCGGGGGCAAGGGTATGTTGCTGATGGCCGAGCCCTTTGCACGGGGACTGGACGCCCTGGCAGAGCATTTGGGGGCCCGGCCCCATGTGGTGTACCTCTCCCCCAGGGGCCGGGTGCTGGACCAACAGCGGGCCCGGGAACTGGCCGGGCTGCCGGCCCTGGCCCTGCTGTGCGGCCACTACGAAGGGCTGGACCAGCGGCTGCTGGACGAATACCAGGCCGAAGAGCTTTCCATAGGCGATTATGTGCTGACAGGCGGCGAACTGCCCGCCATGATTTTGGCCGACGCGGTAAGCCGGATGCTGCCGGGGGTGCTTTCGGACCAGAGCTGCTTTGAGCAGGAGAGCCACTTCTCCGGCCTGCTGGAGCATCCCCAGTATACCCGGCCGGAGGTGTGGCGGGGCCGCAGCGTGCCGCCGGTATTGCTCAGCGGCCATCACCAGAAGATTGAACGGTGGAAAAGGGAGGAATCCCTGACAATCACCAGGCGAAACCGGCCAGACCTTTTTGTGCGCTATGCTGAGGCGGAACAGAAAAGCTGAGCACAAATAGTATAGTAGGCA
>CANOFK010000092.1 GCA_947565265.1 uncultured Clostridia bacterium
CATTTCCTCTATTTTCAAACAAGCCCTAGCCGCGGCGCTGACGGAAAGCCATCAATTTGAAAGGAGCACGCTTATGAGCAAACCATCATGCACGTTGCAGGGCGATACATTTGTTATGGAGGATTATGACCGCCTGCCGGCTTTTTCCAGCTTTTTGCCGGGCCTTGCGGGGGTAAAGGGCATACCCATCTGGTCTTTCTATACCAACCGCGGCCAGGGCATCAACAGTTTCGGCATACACAATAAGGACAACGCCATGATGGAGTTTAACTCTGCCATCACCGGCTACGAAAACGTGAACCTGAAGGGGTTTCGGACGTTTATCCGCCGGGACGGGGCTTTCTTTGAGCCCTTTTGCAGCTATGACCCTGCCGCGAAACGGCGTATGGAGATTGAGAAAAACGTGGTTTCGATTGCCGAGGAGGGGCACGGCCTGCGCATTGCCGTGGAATACATGGTGCTGCCCAACGAGAACATAGGCGCCCTGGTGCGCCATGTTACGGTGGAGAACCTGGGCCCCGCCTGCCAGTTGGAACTGCTGGACGGCATGGCGCAGATCATCCAGTATGGCCTGACCAACAGCCAGTATAAGGAGATGTCTAACCTGTTTAAAAGCTGGGCGGATATTAAGAACCTGGAAGGGCGCGCGCCGGTGTACACCATGCGTGCCTCCAGCGACGATTCTGCCGAGGTTTCGGAAATAGAGGGGGGCTACTTTTACTGTGTGGCGGCAGACGGCGCCTTGCAGCCTATTTTGTACGACAAGCAGGTGATTTTTGACTACAACCACTCCATGCAATGGCCTGTTACCTTTATGGAACAGGGTTTGGACGCTGTGCTGGCCAAGACGCAGTGCTTTGCCAACAAGGTGCCCTGCGGGTTTGTGCCCATGAAACGCCAACTGGCACCGGGCGAAACCTTTACCTTTACCGCCTATGCCGGCTTTGCGCCCTCGATAGCGCTGCTGAACAGCAAGACCCCGGCCTTCTGCCGGGAGGGCTATGTGCAGGCCAAGCTGGCCGAGGCCCGGAGCCTGGTGGCCCAGTTTACCCGCGACGTGTGGACCCGGTCCTCTGACCCGCTGTTCGACCGCTATATCGAGCAGTGCTACCTGGACAACTTCCTGCGGGGCGGCTATCCCTTTGTGATCGGCCAGGGGGCGGACAAAAAGGTGCTCCACCTGTTCAGCCGCAAGCACGGCGACCCGGAACGGGATTACAACTTCTTCTCCATTGCGGGGGAGTATTACTCCCAGGGCAACGGCAACTTCCGGGATGTGTGCCAGAACCGGCGCAACGACGTGTTCTTCTGCCCGGAGATCGGGGATTTGAACGTGCGCCAGTTCTATAACCTGGTGCAGATGGACGGCTACAACCCCCTGGAGATACGGCCCAACACATTTGCCATCCCCGGCGGCAACCTGGAGCAGGCCCGTGGGGTACTGGCCCGGTTTGTGCCCGGCGGGGAGGCGGTGCTGGAAAAGGTTATAGCCAAGCCCTTTACGCCGGGGCAGATCACCAACGCCATTGCGGCCCATGGGCTGGCCGTGCAGGGGGACGAAGAGGCGCTGGTGGAGGCCCTGCTCCTGCTGGCCGAGCAGCGGCAGGAGGCCGGTTTTGGCGAGGGCTACTGGTGCGACCACTGGGACTATGACCTTGACCTGGTGGAGAATTACTTGCTGATTTACCCGGAGGACAAGGGCCGGCTGCTTTTTGAGGATAACAGCTACCGGTACTATGACAGCGTGGGGGTTGTACGCCCCCGCCGGGACACCTATGTGCTAAGTAAAGGCAAGGTGCGCCAGTACGGCGCGGTGGAGCATTGCCGGGAAAAAGCGGGGCGTCCGGGCTTTGTGGAGAACGGCACCAACTGGTTGCGGGACGAAACAGGCCGGCCGGTGACCACCAGCCTGTTCGGGAAGATGATGACCCTGGCCATCAACAAGTTTGCCCTGCTGGACCCGGAGGGCCTGGGCATTGAGATGGAGGGCGGCAAGCCCGGCTGGAACGACGCCATGAACGGCCTGCCGGGGCTTTTTGGCAGCAGTATGCCCGAAACCTTGGAACTTAAGCGCCTGGTGGATTTTATGTTGGCGGCCGTACGGGAGCAGTTGGCCCGGCAAGCCGGCTTGGGTGTGGAATTGTGCCGGGAGCTGGCCGGTTTTATGCAGGGGCTTATGGGGCTGCTGGCGAAGGGCCTCTCCCCCTTTGACTACTGGGACAGGGCCGCTACCCTGCGGGAGGATTTCCGGGACAGGACGAAATTTTCCGTCAGCGGGGAAAAGGTGGCGGTACCCTTTACGGAGATTGAACGGGTGTTGTCTGCGTTTTCCGGCAAGCTGCACGCTGCCACGGCCAGGGCTTTGGAGATCGGCCGGGGCATTATGCCCACCTATTTTACCTATGAGGCCGACCGGTATCAGGTGGTAAAGAACCCGGACGGCACGGAGCGCATCAGCCCCTACGGCCTGCCCAGCGTCCGGGTGGAGCATTTCACCCGGCAGGATCTGCCCTATTTCCTGGAGGGGCCGGCCCGGATGCTGGCCGCCGTTACCGGGCAGGAACAGGAGGCGGCCGCCACCATGTGCGCCCGGCTGAAGGAAACGGACGTGTATGACGGGAAACTGAAAATGTACAAGACCTCCGCGCCGATTGAGGGCCTTTCTATGGAGAACGGCCGCATCCGGGCCTTTACCCCGGGCTGGCTGGAGCGGGAGAGCGTCTTTTTGCATATGGAGTACAAGTACATTTTGGGGATGCTGAAAGCCGGCCTGTACGAGGCGTTCTACGCGGCCATGGGCGACGCGCTTATCCCCTACCAGGACCCCGCCGTTTACGGGCGCAGCATTCTGGAGAACTCCTCCTTCCTGGCCTCCAGCGCAAACCCGGACCCCTCTGTACACGGCCAGGGGTTTGTGGGGCGGCTGTCCGGCTCTACGGTAGAGGCTATTTCCATGTGGCTGGGGATGTTCCTGGGGAAGGGCGGTTTCTTTGCCCAGGACGGCCAGGTACGGTTCCGCCTGGCCCCGCTGCTGGCAGGCCGTATGTTTGACGCCCAGGGCGAGGCCGCGTTTATGCTGTGCGGCCGGTGCCGGGTTACATACCATAACCCCGGCAAACAGGACTGCTATGGCCCCAACGGCGTAAAGGTGGCCCGTATGCAGGTGCATATGGAGGGCGGGGATATAGACGTGGCCGGCGATGTGCTGGAAGAAAAGCTGGCGCTGGCTGTCCGCGGCGGGCAGGTTGCGGCCATAGACGCCTGGCTGGCATAAGGCTGCCCCCCTGTACCGCGCCCCACCCGTGCTGCCCGTTGCTTTTACCCATAAAAGGACGCCCCCGGTTTTACCGGGGGCGTCCCTTTATTAGGCTTAGGCGGCTTGGCGGTCAGGCCAGTTCCCGCTTTCTTTTACGGCGCTTATACACGATAATGGCTATATAGACTGCCAAAAAGCCCAGTATGATCGCCACCAGCACCGCCGATTCCCCCGGCCCGCCCATTTTGACCTCTGCCCACAACTGGTCCAGCAGCGCCGCTGTTTCCGTAGGCAGGTTTACAAAGACCTGGGTATTGGCCAGGGTTTCCTGGCTGGGGTAATGCAGGGGGCTCTCCACCACTTCCGGGTCCATAAAGGCTTTGGCGGCGCTCTCCGGGGTGGAATAGCCTACGTAGTCCATGTTGGCCCCGGCGATCTCCGGGTCGCACAGGAAGTTGATGTACGCCTCCGCCTCCGCCTTATGGCTGGCCGTGGCGGGGATGCACAGGGCGTCTACAAAGAAGTTGGTGCCCTCTTCGGGCACGGCAAAGGCAATGTTGTCCGAATTATCCACCAAAATGGCCGCGTCGCCTGCGTAGTAGGGGGCGATCCAGGCTTCCCCGCTCTCCATTTTGTCGAAGATCTGGTCCATCACATAGGCCTGCACCAGGGGTTTTTGCTGTTTCAGCAGGGCCGCGGCCTCCTGCCAGGCAGCCGCGTCGGTACCGTTTACATTTTGCCCCAGCAGGAACTGGGCAACGGCAAAACTGTCCCGTGGGTTGTCAAACATCAGGATCTTCCCCCGGTAGCGGTCATCCCAGAGGCTCTCCCAGCCGGTGATCTCCTCCTGGATATAGTCGGTGTTGTAAAAGATGCCCACTACCCCCCAGGTGTACGGCACCGAATACAGGTTCTCCGGGTCGTAATCCGGGGCCAGGAACTGCCGGTCAATGTAGGAGAAGTTGGGGATATTCCCATAGTCCAGCCGGGCCAGCATCCCTTCGTCAATCAGCCGGGACACCATGTAGTCGGAGGGGACGATCACGTCATAGTCCGCGCCGCCGCCGGCCAGCTTGGAGTACAGGGACTCGTTGCTGTCAAACGTGGTGTAGTTTACGTCAATGCCCGTGCGCCGGGTAAACTCGGCGTTTACGTCCATGGAGCCGTCCGTGCCGTTGGCTATATACTCCCCCCAGTTATACACATTGATGGTCACATTGCGCCGGGGGGCAGGCGCCTCCCCGCTGCCGGCACAGGCGCAGGGGGCCAGGGCCGCCGCGCACAGGGCGGCCATCAGCAGTACAAAAAGCTGTTTCATTGCTCCTCCTCCATTTCCCGGATCTGCCGGTTCACCTTGGCCGTGCGGGTGTTCACCACGATGAGCAGGGCCATGACCACCACAAACAGCACCGTGGACAGGGCGTTGATCTCCGGGCTCACCCGTTTCCTGGTCATGGAATAGATGTAGATGGGCAGGGTCTGGGTGGTGCCGCTGGTGAAGTAGCTGATCACGAAGTCATCGATGGACAGGGTGAAGGCCATGATCATCCCCGTGACGATGCCGGGCATGATCTCCGGCAGCACCACCTTGAAGAAAGCCTTGACCGGCGGGCAGCCCAGATCCTGGGCCGCCTCGTACAGGGCCGGGTCCATCTGCCGCAGTTTTGGCAGCACCGAGAGGATGACATAGGGCAGGCAGAAGGTGATGTGTGCCGCGATGATGGAGGCCATCCCCAGGCTTCTGCCCCCAAACAGCCCCACCGCGAACACGAACAGCAGCATCATGGACACGCCGGTGACGATCTCCGGGTTCACCATGGGGAAGTTGGTGATGTTCATCATCACCCGGCGGGGCAGGCGTTTCATGGAACTGATGCCAATGGCCGCCACCGTGCCCAGCACGGTGGACACCACAGCCGCGGCCAGGGCGATCACCAGGGTGTTGCGCAGGGCTTCCAGGATCAGCCGGTCGCTGAAAAGCTTTTCGTACCAGCGCAGGGAAAACCCGCTGAACACGGTGCGGCTGGCCGTTTCCGTATCGTTAAAGGAGAACACGATGAGCACCAGGATGGGCGCGTACAGGAACAGGAAAATGAGGCACGTGTACACCTTGCCGATTGCTTTTGTCATAGCAGCATACCCCCTCCCGCGTTTTCCTGGCCGTCATCAAACTGGTTCATAATGCCCATGCAGATGAGGATAATCACCATCAGCACCAGGGAGATGGCAGAGCCCAGATTGGGGTTGTAGGCGCTGCCTAAAAACTGCATGTCAATCAGGTCGCCAATCAGCAGGTTGCCCCCGCCCCCCAGCATTTTGGAGATAATGAAGGTACTTACCGCAGGCACAAACACCATGGTCACCCCAGAGATGACCCCGGG
>CANOFK010000093.1 GCA_947565265.1 uncultured Clostridia bacterium
CAAGCTGGTCATGGACCTGATGTATATTGAAAACTACAGCATTTGGCAGGATTTTAAGCTGATTTTCCAGACGGTCACCGTGTTTTTAAAGGCCGCGGAAAGCACCGAAGCCTTTGGCAAAGAAGAACTGTACGACTTTGACGAGGACCGGGAACGGGACAGGAAGGGGGGCCGGCCATGAAAGCGGGGAAAAATAAGGCGCCCTGGGTTGCCAGCCTGGCGCTGGTGGCCGTAACGGCCGCCGTACGGCTTGGCCTGGGGCTGGCCGGCGTGCCGCTGCCAGACTGGCTGGTGCGGCTGCTGGGGGCAGCCACCCTGGCGGCGCTGGCCGTGCTGGCCTTTACCACCGTACACAGGCTGCGGGGGAAAGCAGGCGGAGAAGAAAGGAGCCATCGAAATGGCGGTTAACGTGTATTTAGAAAGGATTTTCGGCGGCACGGCGGAGGAATATGCCCGCCGGGCCGAAAAAGCCATGCTGTCGGGGGAGCGGCTGTTTATTGTGACAGCCAACCCGGAGATCATCATGCACGCCCAAAAGGACCCGGAAGTGGAGCGCCTGTTGCTGTGCCCCCAGGCGGAGGTGGTGCCGGACGGCATCAGCGTGGTAAAGGCCATGGGTATACTGGGCCTGCCTGCCAAAGAGCGTATAACCGGGGTGGACCTGGCCCAAAAGCTGCTGGACGCCGCCGGCCGGGCGGGGAAAAGGGTGTTTTTGCTGGGGGCAAAGGAGGAAGTGGTGTCCGCCTTGGCCCAAAAACTGCGCAAGGAGTACCCGCAGATAGACGTGGCGTACCGCAACGGGTATGCGGGGGATAAGGACGCCATCTTTGCCGAAATAGCCCGCGCCGCCCCGGACCTTACCCTGGTGGCCCTGGGCGCGCCCGCGCAGGACCTGCTTATCTACCGGCACCTGGAGGATTTCCAAAAGGGTGTGTTCATGGGGGTGGGCGGGTCCTTCGATGTGCTCAGCGGCAGCAAGCGGCGGGCCCCGGCTTTTTTTGTCAAGACCAACACCGAGTGGCTGTACCGCATTGTCCGGGAGCCCAAGCGCCTGAAACGTTTTTGGGACAACAACGTAAAATTCCTGGGCGAGGTGCGCAAAGCCGCCAAAAAAAGCTGACGCCACATCAGCCGGGCCAAAGCCCGGCAATACCCCAAAAGGCAAAAATAAGCGCAAAAAATAAGAAATAAAAAAGATAAGAAAAAAGAAAAAGAAATAAGAAATAAAAAACAGAAAAATATAGAAAAAACAAAGCCCGCCCAAAAGCCATAGAAAGCAACCGCCGCGGGCCGCCATGCACAGGGAAAGCCATCCCCCGTGCGCGGGATAGGAAGTTTTTGAAGAGGTGCAGACGGCTTACCTTTGGCAAGCCGGACCTTTTTCAAAAAGTTTCCCTGCCCGCCGGAGGCGGCCTTCATGCGGCAAGTTTCAGCCAGGACATACATATAATCAACAACAGGATGTGAGAAACCATGGAGAAGATTAAAGTGATGCTGGTGTTCGGCACCCGGCCGGAAACCATCAAGATGGCCCCGCTGGTAAAAGAACTGCAAAGCCGCCCGGAGTTTACCTGCCTGGTGTGCGTAACCGCCCAGCACCGGCAGATGCTGGACCAGGTGCTTTCCGCCTTCCACATCACCCCGGACTACGACCTGAACATCATGCAGCCGGGGCAGACCCTCTCAGACATCACCGCCCGGGTGCTTAAGGGGCTGGAGGCGGTTATCCAAAAGGAAAAGCCCCACATGGTGCTGGTGCACGGCGATACCACCACCACCTTTGCCGGGGCCCTGGCCGCCTACTATTGCCAGACCGCTGTGGGCCATGTGGAAGCGGGCCTGCGCACCTACGACAAATACTCCCCCTACCCGGAGGAGATGAACCGGCAGTTTGTGGGCTGCGTGGCGGACCTGCACTTTGCCCCCACCCAGCAGAGCCGCCAAAACCTGCTGGCCGAGGGCAAGCAGGCGGCGCGCATCGTGGTAACGGGCAACACCGCCATTGACGCCCTTTCCACCACCGTACGGGAGGACTACACCGACCCGCTGCTGGACTGGGCGAAAGGCTCCCGGCTGGTGGTGATTACCGCCCACCGCAGGGAGAACCTGGGCGAACCCATGCACAGGATGTTCCGGGCCATCCGCCGGGTGGTGGAGGAGTTCCCGGATGTAAAGGCGGTTTACCCCGTGCACCTGAACCCGCTGGTGCAGCAGGCCGCCGAAGAGGAGCTGGGGAACTGCCCGCAGGTCAAGCTGGTAGAGCCTATGGAGGTGGTGGAGTTCCACAACCTGCTGGCCCGCGCTTACCTGATCCTCACCGACAGCGGCGGCATCCAAGAGGAGGCCCCTTCCCTGGGCAAGCCGGTCATCGTGCTGCGGGACACCACCGAGCGCCCGGAGGGCGTGGCCGCCGGCACCCTGAAACTGGCCGGCACCGATGAGGAAACCATCTACGGTATGGTGCGCCAGCTCCTTACCGACCCTGCCGAGTACCACCGCATGAGCCATGCCAGCAACCCCTACGGCGACGGCCTGGCCAGCCGGCACATCGCCGACGCCATCCTGGCCCACTTTGGCGAAAGGGCCTAAGCGGCGCCCGAACGGCATACGGCGCGGCCGGCATGGGCCCAGCCAGGATCCCATGGCCCCGGCGGCGCGGGCGATGGGAAACAAAGAACGTTAAATAGGAGCAAAAAGCCTTATGAAAGAAAAATTCTCCCTGCGGCTGCGTGCAGGCCGTGGAAATCTGATTGCCGCCGGGGCGGTCTTGTTGGTTTCGGCGGCGTTTTTCGCCATAGAATGGCCCATTGCCCTGGGCACGGACGGGCCGGGGCGGCAGGAACTGCGGTGGGGCTATGTGCTGGGCTACAGCCTGCTCAGCGCCTTGGCCGCGGGGCTTTGCCTAACAGAGGTGGGAATGCCCGCCCCGTTGCGGGAAAAGCTGGGGTGGCTATTGGTGGTCCTGTTCCCCATAGGGGCCTTTGTGGCGGTGGATATGATCAACGGCACCCGCATCTGGCAGTTCCCGGCCCGGCATTGGGTGGCCAACTACCTGTGCTACCTGCTGGTGTTCGCCCTGGCCTTTGCCCTTACCCGGCGGGCCTGGGCAGCGGTGGCCCTGGGCGGGGCGGTGTCCATGACCTTCGGCATTGCCAACTACTTTGTGGTGCAGTTCCGGGGCCAGCCCATTTTGCCTTGGGACTTCCAGTCTTTTGCCACGGCCATGACCGTTTCTGGCGGCTATGCGTATGTGCCTACCCGCAAAATGGCAGTGGCCGCCATGGGGTACATCTGCGCGGTGGTGCTGTGCTACAAGCTTACCGCCGGCACGCCGGAGGTCCCCCACCGCAGGCGCTGGATCCAGCGGCTTTCGGCCCTGTCCGTGTCCATGTTGCTGCTGATGACCCTTTTTCCCCTCAACGGCCTGTCCGGGCTGGGCATCTCGGTGTTGACGTGGAACCAAAAGACCAGTTCCGAGCGCACCGGGATTGCGGCGGGCTTTTTTGCCAATGTAAGCTTTATGCTGGTAGAGGAGCCGGAGGGCTACTCTACCCGGCAGGTACGGGAACTGGCCTGGCAGGCGGAGGCCCTTCCTGCCCCGGAGCCCATGGGCCGGCCGGGGGAAATGCCCACGGTCATCGCCATTATGAATGAGTCTATGACAGATTTTGGCAGCCTGGGCACCCTGGCGTTCACCCAGGACAACCAGCCGTTTTTACATAGCCTGCAAAAAAGCGGGCAAGTGGTGTGGGGCACGGCGTACTCGTCGGTATACGGGGGCAATACCTGCAACAGCGAGTATGAGTTTTTAACAGGCAACTCCATGTCGTTCCTGCCGTCGGGAAGCAAGCCCTACCAGCAGTACATAGACGAACCCCACAGCGGCCTGCCCCAGATCATGAAAAGCTATGGCTACCACTGTACGGCCATCCACCCCGGGGACCGGGCCGCTTGGGAGCGGATAGACGCTTACCCCCACCTGGGCTTTGACGAGTTTGTGGACGCGGAGATCTTCGACGTGCCCAGGACCTTCGAGCACGGCCTTACCAGCGACCAAAGCTGCTATGAGCAGGTGATCTACGAGTACGAGCGCTGGAAGGAAATCGACGGCAGCCCCCTGTTCCTGTTCAATGTGACCATCCAGAACCACGGGGGCTACGAGCATCCCGACTACCCCACCACCGTGCAGGTAAAGGGCCATGAGGGCCGGTGGCCATGGGCCGAGCAATACCTAAGCCTGACCAAAAGCTCGGATGAGGCGCTGGAAGGGCTGCTGCATTATTTTGCCGCCCAGCAGGACCCGGTGGTGGTGCTGTTCTTCGGCGACCACTGGCCCAAACTGGAGGACGGGTTCAACCAGGCTGTGCTGGCCGGGCATGACATGACCGCCGGCCTGTACCGGGTGCCCTTCTTTATCTGGGCCAACTACCCGCTGCAAGGCCAGGAGTTGGAGGCGGTAAGCCTAAACTACCTTTCCGGCCTGCTGCTGCGGGCGGCGGGGCTAGAGGGCACGCCCTACACCAACTATCTGGAAAACCTGCGGCAGGAACTTCCAGTGGTCACGGACATCGGGACGATGGACCGGGCAGGGGCGTATTTCCGGGCCGGGGAGTCCCTGCCCGCCGCGTACACGCAACGGCTGCGGGAATATGCCGTCCTCCAATACAACAATTCCTTTGACCCAAAGGGAAAAGCCAAATGGATCTTTGAACGCCCCGCCGGGGCCGGCAACCCCGGCCGGCAAGCCGCGTAACCGCTTGCAAACGGGCAAAACCAAAACCACAAGCCGATGTAAAGGGGTTTTTTAGGGCGCGTGCGAACGCTTATAAGGACAGGGCCCTGCAAGCCCCCAGGGGCGGCAGGGCCCAAAACGCAACAAGGAGGGCAAACATGATCAGGACAGCAGTACGTAGGGTAAACGAGTGGGATGGGCCGTCCATGCTGAAGGTGTACGCGCCCTATGTGGGCACGCCCGCGGCGCCGGAAACCAAGCTGCCGGAACTACAGGCGTATATTCAGCGTATAGACCGGTATACTTATGGATTGGGGTGGCTCCTTTGCGAGCTGAATAACCAAACGGTGGGGTTTTGCCATTTAAGCGAAAACCGCCACGACCCGGACAACCTGTTTTCCGTGGAGTTCCAGGTGTATGTGCGGCAGGGGCTCCACCGCATGGGCATAGGCCGGGCCCTGTGGGGGCTGATGCGGGATATCATGGAAGTGGGCAGCCGCCGGGAGGCCATTGCCCGCGTACACCGGGACAACCCGGAGGCCCTGGCCTTTTTTTCGGCCATGGGCTTTGCCCCGCAGGGGGAGGAAGGGGAATGGCAGCGGCTGCGCTATGCCCTTACCCCCGCCGACCCGGAGGCCCAGCGGCCCATAAAGCCCTACCTGATCGACAAGTTCGACTACGAGCCCGCACGGGAGCGGGCGGCGGAGCTGGTCAACCAGGCCCTGGCCGCGGAGCGCGCCCACCTGCTAACGCCTACCCCCCAGGGGCGGCAGGCGTAAGTTTGAACCCCTGGAAACAATTTTTTGAAAATTTTATGAATGAAAACCCTTGTCAAAACGGCCTTCTCGTGGTATGATTTAGGTGATTTTGATAAAATGCGCAAGAATAGCGTTTT
>CANOFK010000094.1 GCA_947565265.1 uncultured Clostridia bacterium
ATTTATCTTCATCATGATCATTTTCCTGATCGTCAAGCCCTTGCAGGTCTATGTCAACTGCATCCAAGAGGAAAAGCTAATGGAGATCACCGGGGCCTATGAGTTTAAGTACCTGGCTTTGACCTACAATAATATTTACGAGCTCAACGCCGCCAACGAGCAGGTCTTGCGCCATCAGGCCGAGCATGACCCCCTCACCGGCATTATGAACCGGGGTGCCTTTGACCAGGTCAAAGAAGTGCTGCGGGTAAAGGCGCAACCCATTGCCATACTCATTATCGACGTGGACAAGTTTAAGCTGATCAATGACGGCTATGGCCACGAAACCGGAGACAGGGTGCTGAAAAGGGTGGCAAAGCTGTTGGAGGAAAATTTCCGCACCACCGACTTTGCCGCCCGCATTGGCGGAGATGAATTTTCCGTGATCCTTACCGAGATCAACCCCAGCCAGCAGGCTATGGTGGAGAGAAAGATGAACGCGATCAACCAAACCCTGCTCAACCCCACCGATAACCTGCCGCAGGTTTCCCTGAGTACAGGCGGGGCTTTTTCCGCCACCGGCTATACGGACGAACTTTACCAGCAGGCTGACGCCGCCCTCTACCAGGTAAAAGAGCACGGGCGGTGCAGTTGCCGTTTCTATGAGGAAGGGATGCCTTTCCCCGGTAAAGACAGGGAATAAGGAAGGTGGATGACCTTTGCCCCTGGCGGTTTGGCGGCCAAACCTGACCGGCACAAAACAGCCGGGCCCCCCTTCCGAGGAACCCGGCTGCCTACTGTTCCTATTACCTTGTGCCCTTGATGATAGGCGAGATACGTTTATAGATTAGGAATGTAATGGCCACGCTTAGCAGCCCCTTGCAAAAGGTAAAGGGCATATTAAACCATACCAATGCATCCATTAGGCTACGCACATGGGGGTTGATAGCCCGGTACATATCCAGGATGGCCTCCATAGGCATTAGCATGGCGTAAAAGGGATAGGTAATAAAATAGTTCACCGGCAAGCTGCACAATGCCATGCACAGCGCCCCTGCCAAAGAGCCTGCCAGGGCCCCTATCCGCCCCTTCTTCACCCGGTAGACCAGCCCCGCCGGCAGCACAAAGGCCGCACCCAGCAAAAAGTTGCTCAGTTCCCCTACACCGCCGGTAGTGGTGGCCAGTAAGTGCACCAGGTTTTTGATCAGACACACGCCCACACCACTGAGGGGCCCCATGCTGAAAGCGGCAATCAGCGCCGGCAGTTCCGAGGCATCCAGTTGGATGAAACTGGGCATCAGCGGCACCCGCACGGCTATAAACATCAGCGCTGCCGATACCGCCCCCAGAATCGCTGTTACCACCAATTTGCGCACATTGGCCTGCCGGGCTCCCCGGCCCCTACTGTTTTCGTTCGCGATTTGCATTTTTACGCACCCTTTCTGCGATATTCTCTGCAAGAGGCCTGGAGTTGCCGACCAGCCCGCAAACAAAAATCCCCCAAACAAATGCTTGGGGGAAACTGTGCGGTTCAAGATACGGCGCAAAGACAGAGGGGCCGCAGCCCCATGCCATTGGCGCGATCTTCTACCATCCGGACTACAGGGCCAGCCGCGCCATATGGCGCGGCGCCAGCCCTTCACCGTCGGTACCGGAATCTCACCGGTTCGGCGGGGTACACCGTACCCCGTTCGCAGACTTACCGGCCGCCGGGACGCTATACGCCCCGCCTACGGCCCATCACTGCCGGTCAGGAATTTCACCTTGCCCCGAAGACCTTTTGCTGTTACTATTATAGGGGCTCTGCCCACTATTGTCAAGGGGGATGCCCCCATCTTCCCATCTGAGAGAAAGGAACACCATAACATGAAATTATTTACCCGCACAGAGATGCAAAGACTGGAGGCCGCCGCAGAGAGTTCCGGGGTCAGTCTAGCCGCGATGATGGACAACGCCGGCACTGCCCTGGCCCAAGAGGCACAGGCACGCTGGGGCCCTCTTACAGAGCGCTCGGTGGTGCTGCTGTGCGGTAAAGGCAATAACGGCGGGGACGGTTTTATCTGTGCGGCACGGCTGGCCCAGTGGGGCGCCTCCTGCACAGTACTGCTCCTGCATGGTAGGCCCCAGTCCAGCCTAGCCCAGGGCGCTTTTTCCCATATGCCTGCCTCTGTCCAGGTAATTGACGCTACCCAAGCGCCAGCCCACGCAGAGGACGCCCTTTCCTCTGCCGAAGTAGCCGTGGATTGCGTGTTTGGTTTCGGGTTCCAGGGCCAACTGGACGAAACCTCGGCCCATTACCTGGAACTGGCCAATGCCCTACCCTGCCGCCGCATTGCCGCCGACCTGCCCAGCGGCGTAGAATGTGATACTGCCCGGGTAAGCCCTGGGGCTTTCCGTGCCCATGTCACCGTGGCCTTTACCGCTGAAAAGCCTGCCCACCGCAGCTACCCGGCTATGGAACTGTGTGGCCAGACTGTGGTGCGGCCTGTGGGCATACCGCAGGCGCTTACCCGCTCGGCACGTACGCTGGTTTCTCTCAACAGCCCGGAGATTGCCCGCCCCTTGCTATTGTCCCCCGGCGCACTGGCCAATAAAGGGGACTTGGGCCACCTGCTGCTGGTGTGCGGCAGCTATGGCATGGCCGGCGCCTGCATCATGGCAGCCAAGGCAGCCTTGCGTTGCGGGATAGGGCTTTTGCATATTGCTGCCGATTCCCGCATCTATCCTATCCTGGCCGCTGCCGTACCAGAGGCTGTCTACACGGTTTTAGACCTGGCGGCCCCCGCTGCTGCCCAGGATAAGCTGGCAGCCACTTTGGAAAGCTGCACTGCCTGTGTAATAGGCTGCGGCCTGGGCGAGCTTGCCAGCCATCTGTGCCCGGTGGTGTTCTCCCATCCGCGCGTTCCACTGCTCATTGATGCCGACGGGTTGAACTTCTGCGCCCGGCAGGGTTTTGTACCAGATACCGCCGGCCTCCCGCTGGTTATCACACCCCACCCCGGTGAGGCTGCCCGGCTCACCGGCCGTACCCCCGGTGAAATCCAGCAGGACCGTATCGGCACGGCCCGTCGGCTGGCAGAACAGTTCGGCGGGGTGGCACTGTTAAAGGGCGCTGCCACTGTGATTGCCGCGCCCAACGGCCGGCTGGCAATTAACCCCACCGGCAACCCGGGCATGGCCAAAGGCGGTAGCGGCGACGTGCTGGCGGGTATCATCGGCACCTTCCTCGCCCAGGGTGCCGGGGGATTCCCGGCTGCGACGGCAGGCGCCTATATCCACGGGCTGGCCGGGGACCTCTGCCGGGAAAAGCTCTCCGCCCGTGCCATGCTGCCAACAGACCTGATCCAGTACCTGCCGGAAATTATTAAGAATTTTGAAAGCCGTTGACCGCTTTACATTGGCCCAGATATCTGGTAAAATATCCCTTGCTTATATTTTGGTACTACTTTAAGGGAGGTTTATAATGCTTTATACTTACCTGTGGTGTTTTTTCATATACGCCACGCTGGGCTGGTGCGGTGAGGTGCTTTTTGCGGCAGCGGTTGAAAAGCGCTTTGTAAACCGGGGCTTTCTCAATGGGCCTGTCTGCCCCATTTATGGGCTGGGGGTAGCAGCCATTGCCTTTTTCATGCGCCCCTTTGGTGGCAACCTGGCCGCGCTAATCGTCGGCTCTATGGTTTTGGGCTCAGCCCTTGAATACCTGGCCGGGTGGCTGCTGGAAAAGATCTTCCACCAAAAATGGTGGGATTACTCCAACGAGCCCCATAATCTGAACGGCTATATCTGCCTGCGGTTTTCGGTGTTATGGGGGCTGGCAGGGGCTGTGGTGGTGCGTTTTGTAGTGCCTGCCACTGGCCGGCTCACCAACCTTATCCCCCGGCCTTTGGGCTGGATACTGCTAGGGGTGCTGGGCAGCCTGCTGCTGGCCGACCTGGCTGTTACGGTCGCGGCGATCATCGGCCTCAACCGCAAGCTGAAGATGTTGGAGTACGTTTCCCGCCGTCTGAAAGAGGGCTCTGACAAGCTGGGGCAGGATCTGTTTGAGCACGCATCCTCTGCCCATAACCGGGCCGAGGCCTGGCAGCGGGACGCCGCCCAGCTACGGGAGAAGTATGAGCAGAGCCTACGTGCCAACCTGCTCCACCGCCGCTTGCTGAAAGCTTTCCCCGACTTGAAGTCCCTGCGCCATAATGCGGAACTGGAGGCTCTACAGGAGAGCCTCCATGTGTTCCGCCGCAAGTCGGAGGACGCCATCCGCCGCCGCAATGACGCCGCTGTGGCCGCCTATGAAGAGCACCTGGCTCCTGGCCAGGAAAAGCCCTTTGCCTATATGCTGTGCTACGATAAGCTGTTCTGGATTTTTATGGCCGGCAATGTGGTGGGCTGTGTGCTGGAAACTATCTATGCTCTCATCATGCCGCCCCATCAGTTTGAGTTGCGGGTCAGCCTGGTATTAGGCCCGTTTATCTTGGTCTATGGTTTTGGCGCTGTGCTCCTCACCCTGTTTTTACGTAAAATGTATAACCAGCGGGATGTCCTGATTTTCATCACCAGCATGGTACTGGGGGCCGCTTTCGAGTACCTTTGCAGCTTATTGCAGCAAACGGCCTTTGGTTCCGTTTCCTGGGAATACAGCGACTCGGCCTTTAACGTAGGCGGGCGCACCAACCTGATGTACTCGGTGTTTTGGGGCGTCCTGGGGCTGGTATGGGTAAAAGATCTATACCCGGTGGTTTCCCGTAAACTGGAGCAGATTCCCAAGCGCCTGGGGCGTACATTGACGGTGGTTTTCAGCGTTTTTATGGCGTTAGACATGGCCGTTTCGGCTGCCGCAGTCTATCGCTGGTACGAGCGGGAAAACAACATCCCCGCCACCAACCCGGTACAAGTTTTCCTGGATGACGCTTTCCCCGACCAGCTTTTGGCGATCATCTACCCCCATATGCAGTTCGTGGGCCGGCCAGAGCCGCCGGATAAACTTCTTCCCGACCAGTCTGAATCTCTCTTGCGCATGGGCCAGTTGGGATAAAATTGAAAAGCCGGAGGTTCCTTTGGGAACGCTCCGGCTTTTTTGGCTGTGGGGCTTTGCCCCACACCCCACCAACTTTTGAAAAAGTTGGATCAAAACTTTATTGCCGCGTACGGGAAGGGATGGGCATTGGTTGTTTTGCGCACGCGGTTTGGGGAACATTTTTTTTGGAGTTTTGTTTTTCTTTTTTTGATAAGGCACTTTATTTGCCTACCAGTACGATAACGGAGCGAGGGCCTATTTTGATGGTCCGGCCATCCAGTTTTTGGGGAGATTGTTGGGCATTCCAGGTATTTGCCACCAGTTCCCAGCGCATGGACCGGGGCAACTCCGGCAAGGTAACCTCTAACTCGCCCCAATAGGCGTTGGACGCCAAATACACTACCTCAGGGCCTGTCTGCTGTTCGTATCCGGCAAACATCACCCCTACATAATGTTCATCGCTCCCAAACTCACCCTGATGCCAGGGTGTCACCCCATGCAGGCTTATGTCCGGGAAACCTACTGCCCCGTCGCTCAGATTGCTACGCAACACCCGGTGGGCCTTGCGGAAGGCGATCATATATTGGAAGAATGAGAATATATCCTGGTTTTCCTCCAGCCGTTTCCAATCCAG
>CANOFK010000095.1 GCA_947565265.1 uncultured Clostridia bacterium
GTCAAGGCGCCTGCGATCTCCTGTACGTGCTGGTAGTTTTTGGTTTCCATCCCGATCTTCAAATAGCAGCCGTTGATGCTCTCGATCTCCCCTGCCCGCTCGTACTGCACGCTGGTGACGTTGCCGCCCTGCTCGGCAATGATGCGGGAAACGGTTTGCAACTGGCCGGGCTTGTCGATCAACTCAATGACCAGCGAACTGGAACGCCCGGATTTCATCAGGCCCCGCTCAATCACCCGGGAGAGGATGGTCACGTCGATATTGCCCCCGGATACCAGGCTGACCACCCGCTTGCCCGCCAGAGGGAACTTATTGAACATGGCTGCCGCCACGGATACGGCCCCGGCCCCCTCGGCGATCATCTTCTGTTTTTCGATGAGCGCCAGGATGGCGGAGGAGATCTCGTCCTCTGTAACCAGGGCGATGTCGTCCACATAGCGCTGCACCAACTGGAAGGTGTGCTCGCCCGGCTGTTTGACAGCAATGCCGTCCGCGATGGTGGAAACGCTGTCCAGGCAGCCGATACTGCCTGCCCGCAAGGATTGGAACATACTGGGCGCGCCCGCGGCCTGTACGCCGTACACCTTTACCGAGGGGTTTAGGGACTTGATGGCACAGGCCACGCCGGAGATCAGCCCGCCCCCGCCAATGGGGACGATCACCGCGTCGATGTTGTCCAACTCCTGCACAATCTCCAGGCCGATGGTGCCCTGGCCGGCGATTACGTCCTCGTCATCGAAGGGGTGCACAAAGGTATAACCCCGCTCTTCCCGGAGTTCCAGGGCCCGGTTGTAGGCGTCGTCGTAGACACCGTCTACCAGGCAGACTTTGGCACCATACTTTTTGGTGGCCTCGATTTTGGAGATGGGCGCGCTGTCCGGCAGGCAGATGACGGACTCGACCCCGCTTTTGGTAGCGGCCAGGGCGACCCCCTGGGCATGGTTGCCCGCCGAGCAGGCAATGACGCCCCGGCCTTTCTCCTCCGCGGAGAGCATGGAGATTTTGTACCCGGAGCCCCGCAGCTTAAAGGAGCCGGTCTTTTGCAGGCATTCCGGCTTGAGGAAGAGGGAGCAGTTTTCGGTGACACCCTCGGTATGTATAATGGCGGTGGGCCGGATTATATTTTTCAGCACCACGGAGGCGTGAAAGATTTTGTCGATAGTAAGCATATGCATTTCCCCAATCTGAAAAACTCCCGGCGTATATATACAAATAAGAATCAAGCACCCGCTCCGAAAGGCTGGGAGGGGTGCCAGATGCCGGAAAGCGTAAGGCGGCTGGTGATGCACTTTTGTGTGCTAGTATAAAATAATATACCACCGATAGGGGGTGTTTGTCAAGTTCCCGGCAAGATAAACCGGAATTTACCTGGGACGGGCCGGGGGAAGGGGGCGGCTCAACCGAAGGGGCGCTCGCCGGTAAGGGCGGCAAAGTCGGCATGGGGAAAGGTTTCTATCAACTGCACAGCCAGTTCCAGGGCCTGGGCGTACAGCTCGAAAAAGGTTTCGTTGCCGGAAACCTCCCCCCAGCGCCAGGACGCCCGGCCCTCATTGGCAAAGTCCGGCTCCGGGTCCTCGGTAATGGGCACCAGGTGGGAGGTGACCCAGCCCGGTTTCCCCTGCTCCAGCCGCCGGAACAGGGCGCGTTTCAGCCCGGTGCGGTCGGTACAGGCGGTAAAGATCAGGTGGGCGTCCCGTGTGGCTTTATACAGCTCCGTTTCCGGCACGTCGGTACCGTACAGGGTAAAGAGGATTTCCCGGTACAGGCAGGCGATCTGCCGTTGGACGCTTTCGTTTTTGGGGAACATGGCGCCCAATTTTACCTCTGAGGGCAGGGCGCCGGTTTTCCAGCGCAGCACGATGGCGTCCAAGGCGGCCTCGACCTCCCCGTGCATGGTGGAGGCGTTTTCCCAGGGGCGCTCCTGGGCCAGGGCCTCGGCCCGGGCATTTACATAGGGGTGGGCGGTGGAATCCAGCGCGTAGTGGCACAAAAAGCCCATGATATAAGAACGGTAGGCGGGATTTTCACGCCCGTTTAGGAAAGCCCGCAGGGCGTTCAGCGTTAAGGAGGGCTGGGTTTTGTGCAGGGCCGAGCCGTACGCCTTGAGGGAACGCACGCCTTTTTTGGTGGCCGACCGCAGGTAGCGGTGGCAGAAGAGAAAATCGGGCCCCTGGGCACCCCAGGCATAGGCGCAGGGGTTCGGGACGGGCTGTGCCAGGCGGGTGCGTACTTCCTGGGCAAATTGGTGGTGGGTTAGACATGCGGGCATCGTGCCGCCTCCTTCTCGAATAGGGTCAGCCGGGGCGGTGCCCGGCCGCGGGGGATGGATGAGGGGATATAGGGGCGCTAAAGGGCCCACGGCCCGGCCACCCAGGGGAAAGCGTGGAGCAGGTCCGCCGGGAGCGGGGCGGTGAAAGCCCGGCACATACCCACGGCCCGGCAGTTGACCCGCAGCCGGGCGCAGTGCAGGGCCTGTCGGGCAACCACCCGGCGGCTGCCGCCGTAAAGGTCATCCCCTGCCAGCGGGTGGCCGATATGCGCCATATGGGCCCGTATCTGGTGGGTGCGCCCGGTCAGCAGCCGGAGGGCCAGCAGCGTGTGGCCGGGCCCGTGGCACAGGGCCCGCCAGCGGGTGGCAGCCTGCTGCGCGCCCTCTACCGCCCCGCAAACCCGGCGTATTTTGCTGCCGCTTGCCAGCCCGATGGGTACATCCACCACCCCGCTGCCGGTGAGGGCGCCCTCACATACTGCCAGATAAAGCTTTTCCAGCCGGGCGCCGGCCGCGACCCGGTGCTTGGCCAGAGGCAGTACGCCGCTGGTGTCCTTATCCAGCCGGTAGAGGGGCCGCACCCGCCACTGCCGGCCCGGCAGGCCCGCCAGGAGGGTCAGCAGGCTGTCGGCGTCATGGCCGGGGGAGGGGTGCACGGGCATACCCGGCGGCTTGTGGACGATAAGGAAGTCGCTGTCCTCAAAGAGGACGTCCAGCCGGGAGGCGCAGGTTTCCGAAAGGGCAGGGTACTCGACGGCCTCCGTGGGCAGGGGGAAAGCCAGCACATCCCCTGCCCGCAGGACGGCGTTGGCGTGGCAGGGTACGCCGTTGACCAGGATGCCGCCTTCGAATTTCTGCCCGGCCAGGGCCCGGCCGGAAAACCCTAAAAAGCCTTTGGCGAACCGGCTGACCGCGACGCCGTCCCATGGGGAGGGGACTACATAGGACAGGATGCGCCCGGAGCCTTGCCCGGCCACAGGGTCAGTGCTCCCGCCCGGCCAGGTCCAGGGCCAGCCGGCGCAGGAAGTCCCTGTCCCCGGCAAAGGCATCCAGGGCCTCTACCGCTTGGGCCGTGTAGGTTTCGGCCAGGGACTGGGCGGCCGGAACGCCCAGCAGGCTTACATAATTGCGCTTATCCCGGCTGGCATCCATGCCGGTATTTTTGCCCAGCTTGGCGGCATCCCCCTGTACGTCCAGAATATCGTCCCGGATCTGGAACGCCATGCCCACCCCCTGGGCGTACCGGCCGGCGGCGTCCAGCTCCGCTTGCCCGGCCCCGGCGGCGATGCAGCCCATCCGGCAGGCGGCCTCGATCAGGGCCACGGTTTTGCCGCTGTCCATGGTGCGGAGCAGCTCCATGTCAACTTCCCGGCCCGCAGCGGCCAGATCTACACACTGCCCGCCGACCATGCCCGTATGCCCGGCCAGCAGGGCCAGTGCCGCCGCCGATTTCGCGCCCCGGACCGGATCCGGGAAAGAAAGGGCCACCTCGAAGGCTTTGGTCAGCAAGCCGTCCCCGGCCAGCAGGGCCATGGCCTCACCGTAGGCCTTGTGGCAGGTGGGCCGCCCCCGGCGCAGGTCGTCGTCGTCCATGCAGGGCAGGTCGTCGTGGATGAGGGAATAGGTGTGCACCATCTCTACGGCACAGGCAAAGGGCAGGGCTGCCTGCCAGTTGCCGCCGCACAGGGCGCAGAAGGCCAGCGCCAGCACGGGCCGTATCCGTTTGCCCCCGGCTAGCAGGCTGTACCGCATGGCCTCTGTTACCACAGCGGCCGGGTCGCCGGCAGGGGGCGGGGGAAGGGCCTCCTGCAAAGCTGCCTCGACGGCCCGGCGGTAGGTTTCAAGCATGGGCGTCCTCCTCCTCTTTATCCCCTCCCTCGCCGGGCTGGGTGGCCAGTTCGCGCATCCGCAGTTCGGCCCGGTCCAGGGTATTGTAACACAGGGCCGAAAGCTTGGCCCCCTCTTCAAACAGTGCCATAGACTCTTCCAAGGTGGCGTCCCCCTGTTCCAGGCGGTTGGCGATCTCCTGCAGGCGGGCGATGGCGTTTTCAAAATTCAGCTTTTTAGCGGGCATACTTGCTCTTCCTTTCCGTATCTATCTCATATATTGTCTGCGTTTCATGCCGTTCCATGCACCGGTTTTACGCTTTACAGCAGCTTTGCCTGCCGCCGGCCCTTTTCGGCCTGTAAAAGGACTTCGCTCCCGGCGGGCAGGGTGTCCAGGTCGCGGACAGCCTGGCCCTGGTGGTAGATGACCCCGTACCCCCGTGCCAGCACCTTCAGGGGGCTTAGGGCGTCCAGCTTGCCGGCGAGCAGGGCCAATTCGTTGCGGCGGCTTTCCAGGCTGGTTTTTGCCAGCCTATTTACCTGGGCGGCCAGGGCGTCCAGCGCCTTGCGGCGGGGCCGTATACAGGACCAGGGGTGGCCCAGTGGGGAGGTTTGAAGCAGGATATCCACGCTTTGGCGCAGATCGGCAAGGAGTTGCTGGGCATTCTGGTCAAAATACTGCTGGCAGCGCCAAAGCCTGGCCCGGATATCCTCCATGTCCGGAGTGCACATCTCGGCAGCCACACTGGGGGTGGAGGCCCGCCGGTCAGCGGCCAGATCACACAGGGTGAAGTCTGTTTCGTGGCCCACGGCGGACACCACGGGGATCTTCGACCAGGCTACGGTGCGGGCCAGGCTCTCGTTATTAAAGGGCCACAGGTCCTCCAGGCTGCCCCCGCCCCGGCCGATGATGATAACGTCGCAGGCGCTTTGGTGGTTCAACTCTTCCAGGGCGTGGATAAGCTGGGGCACCGCCGCGTCGCCCTGTACCAGCGTGGGGCATAGGACCAACTCGGCCAAAGGCCAGCGCCGGGCCACGACCCGGTAAATGTCTTGCAGTACCGCCCCGGTGGGGGAGGTGATGACCCCGATGCGCTGGGGATAGGGGGGGAGGGGGCGTTTGCGCGCCTCGTCGAACAGGCCCTCATGGGCCAGGCGCTCCTTTAGCTGCTCGTAGGCCAGGGCCAGGGCGCCGACGCCGTCGGGCTGCATGGTTTCGGCCCGTAGCTGGTACTCCCCCCGGAACTCGTACACCACGATCCGGCCCCGGACAATGACCTTCATCCCGTCGGCGGGAGAAAACTTCAGGCTCCGGGCGGTGGCCGAGAACATCATGCCCCGAAGCAGCGAGGTATCATCCTTTAAGGAAAAGTACAGGTGGCCGGATTTCCCGTTGCGGGAGAAGTTGGACAACTCCCCTGTCACCGTCACATCC
>CANOFK010000096.1 GCA_947565265.1 uncultured Clostridia bacterium
GACCCTGTGTAGTCCGTTATGTCGATTGAGTAGATTTTCTTCGACTTATCCCTGGTGTCCTTACCCTCCAGGTCAAAGATTTCCCCCCACACTACGGTGCTGCCCAGTTCCACGTTCAGTTGGCTCACGGGCAAAGGTTGGTTTCTGGGCACCGGGCCCAATACCGGGCGGGCCGTTTCCAACACGATACCCGGCCGCAGGCTGTTGCCCTCCCGCACTTCAATTTTCCGTTTGGCGGCCTCATCGGCCATTGCCGCCTCGTACTGTTCCATTTCCCGCATAGCAACCTCCCTCTGGCGCTTTTCCTCCTGGTGATGGGTACGCTCTACCAATGAACTCTCCCCGGCTTTTACCGCCAGCCTGCCGGTAAAACGCACCTGACAATCTGCACCAAACCATTGGCTGATCAATGCCTGCATTTTCCCTGCGGTGTCATGGGCCTGCAGGCGCTCGTAGCCTCCATGCAGCAGGGTAACTGTCAGCACACCGTTTTCTAACTGGGCCGTTGCCCCGTTGAGGCTGCCGTTAAGGCTGGCATCCTGCTCCTTCAAGGCCGCGGCCAGGGATGTTAGCCGTTCCGGGCCAAAGCTTTCCCGTGGAAACTGCGGTTCTATCATCACCCGGTGCAGGCCCGGTTCCTGTATCAACCTGGCCAGTCGCTGTAAATCCACATACTCTACAAATTGGGGGAACTCTGCCGTAATCTTGGCCATCTTCTCTCCCCGGTTCACCCTGATCTGCTGGATCATCCCCTCCCATAGGGCATCCGGCAGGTGTTCGCCTTTACACTCTTTTTGAAACATCTCGCCAATCGTGCCCATTTACATACTCCTTTCGTTTCAGCCCTGGATATAAGTAAGGTCCCCCAAGCAGGTGATGCGCCTGCTCCAGCCGTCGTAAATATCAAACCTACCTATCCCGCCCGACCTGCCACGCAGGGAACAATGGTCCATTGCCTCAGGAGGCAAGCCCAGCCACAAAGTATTCCACACCATTAGCGTCCCGCCGTGGGACACCAGCACCACCGTATCCTCTGGGCACGCCAGCACCTCCCGGCAGAGAGGCTCCAGCCGCTGATACAACTCCCGGCAGGTTTCGCTGCCGGGCATGGGGCGGTCATCTATGTACCTATCCCGCCCCATATGGGCTGCGAACCACTGGGATGTTTTCCCTATGCTTTCGGGGCCGTGGCTCCGCTCCCGCAATTCCTGGCGGTACTCCACCGCCACGCCCAGCTTTCTGGCCAGGGGAACGGCAGTCTGCGCGGCACGTTTGAGGTCGGAGAAATAGATCTTAACCGTCTGTCCCGCCAATTCCGCCCCCAGCCGTTCTCCCAGCCGCCGGGCCTGCTCCCGGCCCATCTCTGTCAGTTCCCAGTCATTCCAACTGCCCATCATCCCGTTAACATGGTGTTCTGACTGGCAATGCTGAATGGTAATGACCTGTTTCAAGCAATCCCCTCCCTCCATATTTCTGGCCCGGCCTTACAGCCGGGCAACCTCTGCCAACAATTCGTCCAGCAGCCGGGCCTCCGGCACTTTGCGCAAAATTTCCCCTTTGCGGAAGATCAGCCCCTCGCCTTTACCTCCGGCGATGCCCACGTCCGCCTCCCTGGCTTCCCCCGGACCGTTGACCGCGCAGCCCATCACTGCCACGGTAATATCCTTCTGGCAGCCCGCCAGCGCCGCCTCCACCTGGTTTGCCAGGGGAATCAGGTCGATTCGCGTACGCCCACAGGTGGGGCAGGCAATCAACTTTACACCCCGGCGCAACCCCAATGCCCGGAGGATATCCCCCCCGGCCCGCACCTCTTCCACCGGGTCCGCTGTCAAGGAAGCCCGTAGGGTGTCACCGATCCCCTGCTGCAAGAGCCCGCCAATGCCGATTGCCGACTTGACAAGCCCCATACGCGCTGTGCCCGCGTGGGTAATGCCCAAATGCAGCGGGTAATCGCACCGCTGTGCCACGATCTGGTACGCCTGCATGGTTCGCTCTACGGACGAGGCTTTCATGGATAGCACAATGTCCGTAAAATCAAACTTCTCCAGCAGCGACGCATGGTACAGCGCGCTATCCGCCAGCGCCTCCGGGGTGGGGTGCCCATATTTTGCAAGGATATGCTTTTCCAGCGAGCCGTCATTTACTCCCACCCGGATGGGTATGCCCCGCTGGCGGCAGGCATCGGCCACAGCCTTTACCCGGCTGTCGCTGCCGATATTGCCTGGGTTAATGCGTATCTTATCAATGCCCGCCTCCGCCGACTCCAGCGCCAGCTTATAATCAAAATGGATGTCCGCCACCACGGGGATACGGACAGCCTCCTTTACCGCCGGGATCAGCCGCCTTACCGCCTCCCTATCAGGTATAGCGATCCGCAGCAACTGGCATCCGGCCGCCTCCAATGCCCTGGCCTGGGCTACGCTCCCCGCAATGTCCGCCGAGGGCACGCTCAGCATGGACTGCACCGGTATTTCCGCGCCCCCTCCAATCTTTACGCTGCCTGCTACAATCTGCCTGGATTTTCTTCTCTCCATTTTTCCATTCTCCTTTCCCAGCGCCTGGATATCTGCTTAATCCTTTACTGTGACATGAAAAGCTGACGTTTCCTACAGGCTTGCCCGTAGGGTGGTCAGCTTTTCACACTTTGCCTGGTTGGTCAATGCCGGCCCCAACAGGCCGGCTTTCCCACCTTATACTTTATCCTGTCACGATCCGCCACACATCATGGAATGTGATCAACACCATCAGCCCAATCAGCAGCACAAAGCCTGCCGCGTGGACATAGCCCTCATACTTGGCCGGTACAGGCTTGCGGGTCAGCCCTTCCCATATCAGAAACAGCAGCCGCCCGCCGTCCAAGGCCGGCAAAGGCAACAGGTTAATGATACCCAGGTTGACGGTGATCATGATCATCATGATCACCAGGTTGCTTAATGCCTGGCCGAACCCCTGGGCCAGCCCGGCCCCTGCCGCCTGGGAGATAGCCTGGGCCGTCCCCACCGGCCCGGCCACCTCGTTAAGCCCAAACCGCCCTGTCAGCAGCCCTTTCAAGCTTTCAACTACCATCCGGGCCATGGAGAAGGTATCGGCCCCTGCGCGGCCCAACACCCCCGCTACCGTGCGCTGTTCCGGCTGTACATAGAAATCCAGCGCCACCACCTCTTTGCCGTCCAGGTTCTGGGTATGCATGGCAAAAGTTCCCAGATCCACCCGCTGGCCATTCCGCTCTACCACCATATGCATGGCAGCGGGGTCAGCCAGGGCCAGGGCAAAACTCATATCCCGGTCCGTATAAATGGCGTAACCGTCTATCTCTACGATTTTATCCCCCACCTGCGCCCCGGCCGCAGCCGTGGCAGCGCCCTCTGTAAACTGGGAAATGGTGGTGGTCGCAAAGATTTCCTGGGGGGCCAGCACCGCAACCATCAGCACCAACCCCAGCACAATGTTAAACACCCCGCCGGCCACTACAACCAATACACGTTTCCACACCGGCTTGTTGCCAAAAGCCCGCTCATCGCCACTCTCTTCGTCCTCGCCTTCCATAGCGCAAAACCCGCCAATAGGCAGCAACCGCAGGGCGTATTCCGTTTCCCCCCGGCGGAACCCCCACAGCCTTGGCCCCATACCCAAAGCAAACTCGTTTACCCGGATGCCCCCCAGCTTTGCCATAAGGAAATGCCCTAGCTCGTGGAAGAATATCACGAACCCAAACAAAAGCACACCTATTATGATCAACAAAGCTACCTGCATGGTATCAACTCCTGTTCTTACTGATGGTGTATGCGCCTAAAAGTTGCCTTTGGCGGCTTAAGGGACTTCATTCAAAAACTTCGGTGTGTCCTGTGGTTTTTGCCATAAGGGCAGCAACGCCGGTGCCCTGGTTTGTCTAAAACTCGAAATAAACGTTTCCTTTTTCCAGCAGCATAGGCCCGGCCCATCGGTTTAACCGTTCAGCCTCTGGTCTACATAATCCCGGGCCACACGGTCGGCCTCTAGCACCGCCTCCAGGCTACAGGCATCACCGGCAGGCTGGCGCTCCATCGCCCCGGCCACCAAAGTGGCTATCCCGGTAAAGGGTATCTTCCCTTCCAAAAATGCCGCCACCGCCCGTTCGTTCGCCGCATTCACTGCTGTGGGGGCCAGGCCGCCACGGCGCAATGCCTCTGCGGCAATGCCCAGGCAAGGGAACGCCTCCCTATCCGGTGGGTAAAAACCCAAGGTGCCTGTTTGGAATAAATCCAATTCCTCTACCGGTGACGGTAGGCGTTCCGGGTACGTTAACGCGTACTGGATGGGCAGGCGCATATCCGGCACGCCAAGCTGGGCCATGACCGCACCGTCGGCATACTCTACCATAGAGTGTATGATACTCTCCGGGTGTACCACCACCTGTATCTTTTCCGGGGGCATATCAAACAGCCAGCGGGCCTCCATCACCTCCAGCCCCTTGTTCATCAGGGTGGCGGAGTCAATGGTTACTTTTGCCCCCATAGACCAGTTTGGATGCCGCAGGGCCTGCGCTGGGGTCACCTGTTCCAGCTCCGCTGGGCTACGGCCAAAAAACGGCCCCCCGGAGGCCGTCAGCAACAGGCGTTTCACCTGTTTGTTATGATTCCCCCGCAGGCACTGAAAAATAGCCGAATGCTCGCTGTCCACCGGCAAAATTTCCACCTCGTTGCGCCGGGCCGCGTCCATGACCAGCCGACCGCCTGCCACCAGCGTTTCTTTATTGGCAAGGACTACGTCTTTTTTCGCCGCAATGGCCGCCAACGTAGGCCGCAACCCCACCATGCCCACCACCGCGTTCAAGGTCAGGTCTGCACCCTCCCAGGCTGCGGCTTCGCACAGCCCCTCCATGCCGGTGAGCACAGGAATTCCCATATCCCGCGTACGTTCCCGAAAATCCTTGGCCGCCGCCGGCTCAAACAGGGCCACGGCCTGGGGGTGGAACGCCCGGACCTGCTGTTCCAACAGTTTTACGTTTGAGTGGGCCGCCAATACCGCTACCTGGTAAGGGCAGGTTCCGCCGGCATAAAGACCCCGCAACACTTCCAGCGTCTGCACACCGATAGAGCCGGTCGATCCCAGCAATGAAAGTTGCCTGCTTTCCATATGGCCATTCTCCCTTCCGGCGGCGCCAGCACCCTGCCGCTCACAACTCTTTCCTGTAAATGTAGAATCCCGGTTGTTCCCTGAACAGGGTAAACCCCAGTTTCTCGTACAGCCGTACCGGGCCGTGATACTGCCAAGGGTAGTCCCGCTTGGTAAAGGGGTACCCCTCTACAAAACGATACCCGCTAGCTCTAGCATCCTCCAAAAAACGGGAAACAGCAAGGCTGGCCAGCCCCTTGCCCTGCCAGCCTTCTGCAATATCCAGGCAGTACAGGATACCAATATCCTCCGGCCTGGTAGTAAAATAGGCCGGATCCTCCACAAGGGGCCGGAACGCTGCCTTTTTCCCCGCATTGCACCAACCTACCGGGCGATCCCCATCATAAAGCAGGTAGCCG
>CANOFK010000097.1 GCA_947565265.1 uncultured Clostridia bacterium
ATGCCGCTCATACGCAGCTTGTCCTGGTCCTCCAGGTAGGTGCCGTCGCACCACTGTAGCACCAGCACGGTTACGGTGTTTTCTCCCTCCTGCAAAAGCTTGGTGACCTCAAACTCGGAGGTGCTGTGGGAAACCTGGCTGTACCCGGCGAAAGCGTCGTTGATCCACAGGTAAAAGCAGGAATCTACCCCTTCAAAGTTCAAGAACCAGCGCTCTTGGGCCAGCCGCCCGGTGGGCATGGCAAAGGTAGCCTGGTACAGGCCGCAGGGGTTCTCCTCCGGCACAAAGGGCGGGTCTACGGGTATGGGGAACCGGACATTGGTGTACATATGCCGGCCAAAGCCGCTGTTCTGCCAGCAAGAGGGCACGGTGATGCTGGTGGTAAGTTCCGTGCGCAGGCAGCCGTCCTCGTCTACGGCGTCCAAAAAGGAGTCGAAGTACTGGAAGGCCCATTCACCGTTCAGGCTGTGGACACGGGCTTCCCCCTCCGGGCTCTGGGGCAGGTAATAGGCCCGGTTGGGCTGGGTGCCAATGTGCAGCGAGTAGGGGTCTTCGTGGTAGCGTGCGGGTAACTTGCACATAAAAAATTTCCTTTCTCTGGATGTTGGATTTGACTTTCGGGCAGATAAGCACTATACTATATAAGGCTTGTCCTTAGCTTACACGGAATTGGTAAATTAGTCAATAGCTTTTTTGAAAATAAAATCAGATATAGTAAAAATAGTAAAACCGCAAACCGTACCGTGGGCAATAAGTTAAAAAGCGGGCCGCCATATGTAGGCATCCTGAAGGCAATACCGCGCAATACGGCACTTGCGGCGTTAGCCGCGCATGGTGCGGTGCTGCCTTAAAGGCCTGGGGCGGATACGGGGCGGCCAAGGGGACACAAAGAAGGAAAACAGAAGGAGAGGATATGATGACCGTCTACATCTATTTGGGCGCGGCCCTTTGCGGGGGTATGTGGTTCCTGTCCAACCGGCGGTTCCGGGAGGGTAGGGGCAGGCTGTTCGGCCTGTGGTCCGGGCTGCTGCTGTTGGCGGCCCTGGTGCTGCGCCTGCTGTTGGGGTACTATTCCGACGGGTTCAGCGTGGACATTGGCACCTTCAAGTCCTGGGCCTACACGCTCAACAAGGTGGGCTTTGCCCAAATCTACCAGCAGGATATGTTTTTGGACTACCCGCCCGGCTACCTGTACATACTGATGCTGCTGGAAAAGCTGCGCCTGGCCCTGGGCCTGGCCGTGGAGGGGCAGGCCCATACCTTGCTGATGAAACTGCCCTCTATCTTTGCCGACCTGCTTTGCGGCGGGGCCCTGCTGTGGCTGGGCCGCCGCAAGCTGGGGGACAGGGGGGCGCTGGCCGTGGCGGCGGCGTACCTGTTCTGCCCGGCGGTGTTTGTCAACTCTGCCCAGTGGGGCCAGGCGGATTCCTTTTGCACCCTGATATTGCTGGCCTCCATGCTGCTGCTTTACCGGGAGTGGTACGTGCCCGCCGGGGTGGTATATGGGCTGGCTGTTATCTGCAAGCCCCAAATGCTGGTGTTTGCCCCCCTGTACCTCTGCTTTGCCATTAAGCGGAAAAAATGGCTGGGCCTGGGGCTGGGCGTGGCCTGCGCCCTGGGGGCTATCCTGCTGGTAGCCACCCCCTTTACGCATGGGTTCAATTACTGGTGGCTGGTGGTGAAGTACCAGTCTACCATGAACTATTACGACTACTACGCGGTCAATGCCTGCAATTTCTGGGCGCTGATCAGCTACAACTGGCGGGGCCTGCCTGGCCCGGGCGTGCACAAGGCCCTGCTTACCCTGGCCGCCCCGGTGCTGGCCACGGCTGCCTGCGGGGTGCTGATGTTCCGCTCCCGGCGCAAGGACGCCATGTTCGGCGCGGCCCCGGTGCTGATGGGCATTGTCTACATCTTCTCCATCAAAATGCATGAGCGCTACCTGTTCCCGGCCTTCCTGTGTATGCTTATCGCCTTCCTCTTCACCAGGGATAAGCGGATGCTCCGGGCCTACGGCCTGCTTACCGCGGCCAATTACCTGAACGTCAGCTATGTGCTTTGGCTGTTCCGGGAGCATGGGGGCAACTACGACCCCAACGGCTTGGCCTTCCGGCTGATTGCCGTTTTGCAGATGGCGGCCCTGGGCTACTTGCTGTGGAGTTATTATCAGGTGTATGTAAGGGGCCAGTGCAGGGAAGCCGGCCAGGCCCCTGCCTGGGCCAGCGCCTCAAACGGCCAGGAGGCGGCGCCGGCGGCAGTCCAGGAGGCAGCCGGCCAGCCGGAAGGGCCCGGCAAACGCCGGAAGGGACGCCCCCAGCCGGCTGCCCCGGCCCCCCAGCCACTTGGCTTGGATGCCGGCGCACGTAAAATGGCCCTGCCGGATTGGCTGGTCATGGGTGGCATTACACTGGTTTACGGGCTGGTGGCGTTCTGGAATTTGGGGGGCACGGTGCTGCCTACCACCAACTGGACCCCGCAGGAGGGGGAAAGCGTGGTGCTGCAAAGCCAGGAGATCGCCAACAGCCTGATCTTCCTGCCCGGCCTGGTGCCGGACGCCAACCATTACGCCGCCAGGGTGGGCGCTGCCATGCAGGTGGAGTCCAGCCTGAATGGCAAGGTTTGGGCTGACTGCGGTACCATTGAAAAGGAGTATGTGTTTGCCTGGAAGAGCTACCGGCTATCGGCGCCGGGCAAGTATGTGCGCCTGACGGCCCTGGACGGCTCGGTGACCATTAGCGAAGCCGGGCTGCTGTCTACCGGGGCCCTAAGCGCCCAGCCCATTACCGCCGAGGGTCCGGGGGCCCAGTTCTTGTGCGACGAGCAGGACACGGTACCCCCCGGCAAGACCTATGAGAATTCCAGCTATTTTGACGAGATATACCACGCCCGCACCGCTTACGAGCATATATTGGGCCTGGAGCCCTACGAGAACACCCACCCGCCCCTGGGTAAGCATATCATCGCCCTGGGCATTCGGATGTTTGGGCTGAACCCCTTTGGGTGGCGGTTTATGGGGACCCTTTTTGGGGTGCTGATGCTCCCGGCCCTGTACCACCTGTGCAAGAACCTCTTCGGCAAAACCTGGCTGTGCGGCCTGGGCACGCTGCTGTTCGCCTTTGACTTTATGCACTTTACCCAGACCCGCATTGCCACCATTGACACCTACTCGGTGTTCTTCCTGCTGCTGATGTACGACGCGATGGTTTCCTTCTGCCAGCGGGATATTGTAAAGGACAGCATGAAACGCCTGCTGCTGCCCTTGGGCCTCAGCGGCATATTTATGGGCCTGGGCGTGGCCAGCAAGTGGACGGCCGCCTACGGGGCCGTGGGGCTGGCGGTACTGTTCTTCGGCAAGCTGGTTGCCTCTTACCGGGCGGCGGCCAAAAGCAAGGGAGGGGCAGGGGCTGTGGTACGCCGTAGCTGGCAGTTGTGCCTGTGGTGCTGTTTGCTGTTTGTGGCCATCCCCTTTGGCATCTATTTCTGCGCCTTTT
Organism: uncultured Clostridia bacterium; assembly: GCA_947565265.1. Classification (GTDB taxonomy): domain Bacteria; phylum Bacillota; class Clostridia; order Oscillospirales; family Acutalibacteraceae; genus Acutalibacter; species Acutalibacter caecimuris. The sequence goes on from CANOFK010000097.1 coordinate 3,492, forward strand.
TGCCCATGACCACCCTGCCCCATAACCAGGGCAAGCTGCTGTGGTCCTTTAGCAATTACCAGAGCACCATGTTCAACTACCACAGCAAGTTGGTGGCAGAGCACAGTTTCGCCTCCACCTGGTATGAGTGGCCACTGGACGTGCGGCCCATCTGGTTCTACGGCAACGACAACGCGGACGGCAGCTACAGCACCATATCCTCTATGGGCAACCCCCTGCTGTGGTGGGGGTGCATCCCCGCGCTGGTGTTCGCCCTGTGGCATTGGCTGAAAAAGCGGGATTTGCCCTGCGGCGTGGCTCTGACCGGGTTCCTCTCGGTGTACCTGCCCTGGGTGTTGGTGCCAAGGCTTACCTTTATCTACCACTACTTTACCGCTGTGCCGTTTTTGGTGTTGTGCCTGCTGGCCGCCTTCCGCTATATGGAAGGGCATGGCCCCCTTAGTGCCCAGCGCTGGCAGCAAGAACTTGCTTTGGGCGGGCTCCGCTTGCGCCTTTCAGCCGCACCCCTTTGCCTTGCCCTGTTGGCCGTGGCCAGCCTGATCCTCTTTGCCGTCTATTTCCCTGTGATCTCCGGTATGCCGACCACCCGCCAACACGTGAAAGACCTGGCCATCTTCAGTACCTGGTACTTTGGCTGAGGCTAGGCGCCCTGCCAAGGGGGGGTGGCCCCTTTGGCAAGTCCTATGGGTGAAATCTAGCAGGTTTTGGCCCGCAGGCATTTTCTGATTGGTAAACCCCAGGCCCAGCCCCGTAACCGGTAGCGATGGCCTGGGGTTTTGTACATCGGCCCGATCAAAAAGAAAAAAGAAAACGCGCCAACGCATAAACGCGTGAACGCACACCGCCCCTTCGGTCGAGCAAACCGCTTGACCTATATAGAGCGGCCGCTAACGGCACAAAAGTTTTTGGGAGTTCTTAGAACCCTTTTTTCAAAAAGGGTTCTAAGCTACCGGAGGCAGGCAACGACAAGAGCAAGCGACAACAAGGAAGGAGTACAACACATGGCAATACTGGCGACGTTCTATGACCACATCGTAGAGATAGCAAAGCAGGAGGGCATCTCGGCTGAAGAGGCCCTGCAAGAGGCAAAAAAGCTGGGCGTCCGGCAGGTGGAGGTTTCCCTTAGCAACGCCAGGGGGCAGGCAAAGGAACTGGCCCGGCAGTTGGCCGGGGTGGGGATGGGCATTTCGGCGGTACCCTGTTTCTTTGACTTCAGCGGCCCCGGTGAGGTGGATGATCAGATCCAGGAGGCCCTTGCCCTGGCCCGGACGTTAGGGGCGGCCCGGTTGCTGGTGATCCCCGGCTTTACCAAGGGCAGCCCCGCTGAGGTAGAGGCGCAGACCCGGCAGATGCTGGCCGGTACGGCCCGGCTGGGGGAATTGGCCGGGAAGGACGGCATTGGCCTGGTGATGGAGGACTTTGACAACAGCGCCGCGCCTTTTTCTACCAGCGGCGGGATGCTGCGGTTTATGGACGCTTGCCCTGGCCTGGCCGCCTGCTTTGACACGGGCAATTTCCGCTATATGGCCGAGGACATCTTTGCGGCCTACGAGGCGTTGCGGGGGCGTATCAACCATGTGCACCTAAAGGACCGGGCCTATGCCCCCACCTATGGCCAGCACGGCCCTACCGGGGTGGATGGCCAGACCCTTTACCCCTGCCCGGTGGGCAGCGGCGAAATGCCGGTAGCCTCCATAATCGCCCGCCTACAGGCCGATGGCTATGACGGCACCTACACCATAGAGCACTACGACGCAGCCAGGATGCTGACCTGCCTGCAACAGTCAGCCGCCTGGGTGCTGGAACGGATATGACCGCCCCAGCCGCCCGGTTTTCCCTTTTTTTGCCCGATGGATACATAAATCCCCCGGATTTTAGAAAATATAGTTGACATCCGGGGGAAATGTTGCTATAATAAAAAAGCTGTCCGGCCCCACACAGCCGGACAGGCAGTGTGACTCATTAGCTCAGTTGGCAGAGCACCTGACTTTTAATCAGGGTGTCCGGGG
>CANOFK010000098.1 GCA_947565265.1 uncultured Clostridia bacterium
GTTCCTAATTTTTTCTTTTGCTGCGTCCGTAATTGCTAAACCACTCCATATTTCTGCAAACCCTCTTGTTTTATTTTTTTGCCTTGATAATGGGTTTTTCCTCCCCCCGCAGCAGGCGGCCGATATTGGCCCTATGCTTAAAGAGCACCAGCCCGCCGATAAACGCCGCGATGCCTGTTGCAAAAACCAGATAGCCCAGGGAGCAGCCCTTGGGGAAATAGTCCAGGAAAAGCACCACCAGGAAGGTATACACCGGGTACAGCGCCGCGCTGGCCACAGAGGCCAGGGAGATGATCTTCTTCCAGAGGAACAGGACGCCGAAGGTGGCAATGGCCAGCAAAAAAACCCGCCAGTCTGTCAGGGCGATCATGGCCGCGGCGGCAACGATGCCCTTGCCCCCACGGAAACCGTAGTAAACAGGGAAGATATGCCCCACCACACAGGCTGCCCCGGCCAGGGCCCTGGCCACCTGCACCACCTCCGGGTTGGCAGGCCCGCCGGCCATGCCGTAGTACAGCGTTACCAGGAAACCGGCCAATGCTACCGCCGCCACGTTTTTCAGGAAATCCCCCACAAAGGTGAGCAGGGCGGGCAGCTTGCCCACGCTGCGCAGCACGTTGGTCATGCCCGCGTTGCCGCTGCCCTGGTCCCGGATGTCCCGGCGCTGGTAGAGGCGGGTCAGGATAATGGCCCAGTTGATGCCCCCTAGCAGGTAGCCGGCAACCATCCCCCCTATGATAATAAGCACAATGGCCCCATGCCCGCTCATTTGTCCGCCCCCTTCTCATCCTTCTTGTCCCGGATCAGCAGCCGCACCGGGGTGCATTCCAACCCAAAGGTTTCCCGTATGCGGTTGACGATAAACCGCTGGTAGGAGTAGTGGAACAGTTCGTGGTCATTGACAAAGCACACAAAGGTAGGGGGCTTTGTGGATGCCTGGGTCATGTAGTAGATCTTCAGCCGCCGGCCCTTGTCGGTGGGGGGCTGCACCCGGGCCACGGCCTGGGCCAGCACGTCGTTCAGGGCGCCGGTGGTCACCCGCATGGCGTTGCTCATGGCGGCCAGCTTGATCAGCTCAAACATCCTGTCCAGCCGCTGGCCGGTCTTGGCGGAGATAAAGAGGATGGGCGCGTAACTCATAAAGGCGAAGTCCTCGGCCAGTTTCAGGCGCATCTGGTCCATGGTCTTATCGTCCTTCTCCACGGCGTCCCATTTGTTTACACACACAATGCAGCCTTTGCCAGCCTCTACGGCAATGCCCGCCACCTTCGAGTCCTGCTCGGTAAAGCCCTGGGTGCCGTCGATCATCACAATGCACACATCGGCCCGCTCCACGGCCATTTCCGCCCGGAGGTTGCTGTAATACTCCACCGAATCCTCCACCTTGGACTTTCTCCGCAGGCCGGCGGTGTCAATAAAGGTAAAGCTGCCGTAGCTGTTCTCCACGGTCATGTCGATGGCGTCCCGGGTGGTGCCGGCTATGTCGGAAACAATGCAGCGGTTCTCCCCGGCCACCCGGTTAACCAGAGAGGACTTACCCACGTTGGGCTTGCCGATCACCGCCACCTTGATATCCTCCCCCTCCGGCCCCTCTTCGGGGGTAGCGGGCAGCACCTCCACCACCCGGTCCAGCAGGTCGCCGGTGCCGTGGCCGTGGACAGAGGACACCATCACCGGGTCGCCCAGGCCCAGGTTGTAGAACTCGTAGAACTCGGCGGGCGGTTCGCCAATGCTGTCGCATTTGTTGACGCAGAGGACCACCGGCCGGCCGCTTTTCAGCAGCAGTTCCGCCACCTCCTGGTCCGTGGCGGTAACCCCGGCGCGGATGTCCGTAACCAGCACAATGGCGCAGGCAGAGGTAATGGCGATCTCCGCCTGCTCCCGCATCTGGCTCAGCAAAATGTCCTTGGAGGCAGGCTCCAGCCCGCCGGTATCCACCAGGGAAAACTGGTGGCCGCACCACTCGGCGTCGCCGAAAATGCGGTCCCTGGTCACGCCGGGGGTGTCCTCCACAATGGAGAGCCGCCGGCCCAGGATTTTATTGAACAGGGTAGACTTGCCCACATTAGGCCGGCCCACAATGGCTACGATCGGTTTTGGCATAAAACCGCCCCCTCAAAGTAAAATAAAGGTCAAATCAGCAGATCAGTCCATCGGCAAACCGGCGGGAACAGGCCCCCGGAACCCTCAGCCATGCTCCCAACTGCCGGATTCATAAGGGTTATGGCCTTTGCCGCCCGGCTGCTCCCGGCCCAAAATAGCCGCCAACAGGTCCTCGCCGCCGGCCCCCACCCGCCTGGCAGGCGTCCCCAGTTTTTCCGAGAGCCCCGCCAGCGTCATATCGTCCAGGAAGATATCCTCCCCCGCCTTCAGCATATTACCCGCCACCAGCAGTTCGTCCCCCAGGTCCCGGCCCGCCAGTTGGGCGCAAATGTCCCGCCCTGTAAGCAGCCCGGTCACATTCACCGTGCCCCCGAAAAAATCATTCCGTACAGGCACCATATCTATCTTTAAATTATGGCACTTTTTCCGCAGTACGTCAAGCATTTCGTTGAGAAAAGCGTATGCCCCCTCCCCGGTAGGGATGGTCACCCGCCGCCGGCCGGCCCAGGGCTCCATATCCTCCACCGCCCACAGGAAACCGTCCTCCAAATCCCGCAGCATTCCCACGCCGTTCTCAATTTGGGGGAAATCCTCGTAAAACTCCACCGGGGGCAGCGCCCGCCCGGCCAGTAAATACAGTTCGTCCGAGGCATACACCGTGCGGGCGCCCCGCTGCTCCCGGCACAGCGCGCCGTACTTTTCTATAATAGAAAGGGCCGCCTGTGCCGACGCCTGGTCAAAGGGTTTTAGGGGGTACAGCCCCTGCCGGTAGCGGGTAAGGCCCACAGGCACGCAAGCCACGCTTTGCAGGTTCTCCCCCAGCCCGCACAGCTCCCCCAGCGAAAATTCCAGCGCCGCCCCGTCGTTCAGCCCCGGGCACAGCACAATCTGGCAGTTCAGCCGGATACCCCCCGCGGCCAGCCGGTACAGGTGCCCCAGGGCCTCCCCGGCAAAGCGGTTGCCCATCATCTGGCAGCGCAGGGCCGGGTCCATGGTGTGCACCGAGATGTTGATGGGGCTGATGTGCATTTCCAGTATCCGGTCGATCTCCCGGCTGTCGATGTTCGTCAGCGTAATATAGTTGCCGAACAGGAAACTCAGCCGGTCGTCGTCGTCTTTGAAGTACAGGGTGTCCCGCATCCCCTTGGGCAACTGGTCGATAAAGCAGAACACGCACTTGTTCCGGCAGGCGTGCTGCTTGTCCATCAGGTAGCTTTCAAACCCCAGCCCCAGCCCCGCATACTGTGGCTTAACCACGTCCGTTTCATACGCCTGCCCGGCCCGGCGCAGCACCAGCCGCAACTCCCGCTCGGTTTCGTAAAAGCGGTAGTCCAGCACGTCGGCAATGGGGTGCCCGTTTATGCTGACCAACTGATCCCCCGCCAGAATCCCCGCCCGTTGTGCCCGGCTGCCTTCCTCTACGCTGTATATTGTAACCATTGCTGGCACTCCTTTCTGGGCTGGCCGCCTGCTTGGCGCTCCCCCGCTTCTTTGCCTCCGGCGGCTTAAGGGACTTTCTGTAGAAAGTCCCTTAAGAATCCCCAAAGACTTTTGTATCGTTATCTGCCGCCCTTGTGGGGCAAGGCCCTCCGCTCGACCGGCGGCCCGACGGTTCGCTGCGTCTTTTTTTTTGCCTCCGGCGGCTGTGGTTGGGCGGTTACAACCGGCTCTGCAATGCTCTACCTTTGTAATCAAAAAAGGGAGCGCCTGGGGGCGTTCCCTTTTTATCGTTTTTTGCACGCGCCCTTACTGATCTACGTCGATCACTTTCCGGCTGTTATAATAGCCGCAGGTGGGGCACACCCGGTGGGGGGACTTGAAACTGCCGCACTGTGAACACCTGGTCAGCGCGGGCACCTTCAGTTTCCACACATTGGAACGCCGCTTGTTCTGCCGCGCACTGGATACTTTTCTCTTAGGAACCGCCATCTTCAGCACCTCCTCGCCGTCAATCTATATGGATGCAATCCTTTATTAAAGCTATAAAAGCTGCCGCAGGACCTCCAGCCTGGGGTCGCCCTGGGGGACGCCGCAGCCGCAAAGGCCTTCGTTCAGGTTTTTGCCGCAAAGATGGCACAACCCCTTACAGTCCTCCTTGCAGAGGAACTGCCCCGGCATATCCAAAAGGATATCCTCCAACAAAAGCCCGTCCAGGTCCAGCTTTTCTTCCGGCACAAGCACCAGTTCGCCGTCCTCCTCGCCCTGGGTTTCCCGGACAAGGGTATGGGCAAATTCCCTGGTATACGCGCGGGTGAATACCTCGGCGCAGCGGTCGCAGGGCATGGTAAGGGTAAACCCCGCCTTTGCCACAAGGGCCACCGAGCCCGCAAAGCCTTTCAGCCGGACCTGAACCTCAACGGGCGCACAAAACGGCTTGGCACCGCCCAATTCCACCCCGGAAAAGTCCAGCTTATAGCAGGCCGTATCCTCCAGCCCGTCCGCCTGAAAAAACCTTTTTAAGTCAATCACCATATTCACACCTCATGCCGTACCAAAATATTATAGCCGCCAGCCCAGCATTTGTCAAGGCTTTTCCGCAAGGAACCCGAAATTCCGGCAGCAAAAGCCCCAGGGCTTGTGTACGCGTAAAGGGGATGGCGGATTTCTGGCCTTTTACTTCAGCACGCAGTCAGCCACCTCGGCGGGGATGTCCTCATCCGCCGCGGAAATGGACAGCACAATGTTCGTATCGGCAGACTGGCTGAGCTTTTTCAGCTCCGGCACCAGTACGGCGCAGGCTTCGGCGCCGGTGCCGGTGATCTTCAGGGTAGAGTCCACAAAAATGTCGGTCACGTCATAGTTCCCCGCGCAAATGCCGCTGATAAAGCCCAGCAGCGCCTCCGCGCCCTTGATGTCATAGGCGTCGGAATCCACCAGGCGGGCGGCGTAGGGGATGTTGAAGGTCATCTGCTTGCCCTTCTCGATGACCACCACATTGCCGTTGGACTTCTCCAGGGCCACGTTCACCAGCTCAATGAGCTTCTTTGTCTTGCCGGAACCTTTTTTTCCTGTTAAAAGAGTAACCATATTTAACTCTCCTTTATTTTGTAATATTTTGACAGCCCGCACAGCGGACCGTTTCGTCCCAAAATTTTGTCAGCGCCCGATACGCTCCTCCAGGGCGGCCTTCTGGTCCTCATACCCCGGCTTGCCCAGCAGGGCGAACATGTTCTTCTTATAGCTCTCAACGCCGGGCTGGTCGAAGGGGTTGACCCCCAGCAGATAGCCGGAGATGGCGCAGGCCTTCTCGAAGAAGTAGATAAGCTGGCCCAGGGTGTCCTCGGAAAAGTCGCTGGCGTGTATCACCACGTTGGGCACGCCGCCGTCGTTATGGGCCAGCA
>CANOFK010000099.1 GCA_947565265.1 uncultured Clostridia bacterium
GTGGGCGATAACACCAGCGAGCCCTTCTTCGGCGCGCTGCTTTCCGCCGGCTCCACCGGCGCCGCCGCAAAGGGTGACGCCGCCGCGGGCGCCGGCGCGCCACCGGCCTCCACCCGCCGTTCCAGTTTCAGGCTAATGCCCTCCTGGGATAACTCCAGTGTGGTCAGCCCGGTTTCCTTCATCAGCCTGGCCAGGTTTTCTATCGATTTAACGTCCATTGGGGATCGCTCCTTCCTTCTGGTAAGCCGTCAGCAAACTTCCTTCCTGTATTCCCAATCGCTGTCAGGGGGATTGGCCCCGGTTCCGCCTTTTTCCGGTACCGCCCTATGCAGGGTCCGGCGGCGCGCGCCGCTTACTGGGCAGGCAAACCCGCCCATCTCAAAGGCCCACAGAGGCCCACAGGCAGCGCCCGTTCCAACCGCCCCCGCCATGCCGCAATCCTAATAGCCCCCTGTCATTCGGCCGGGCGGAAGGCCAAATAGGCATTATGCCCGCCAAACCCCAGCGAGGCCGAAAGCGCCAGCGAAAGCTTTGCTTTCCGCGCCACATTGGGCACATAGTCCAGGTCGCAGTCCGGGTCCGGCTCCTTATAGCCGATGGTCGGGGGCACAACCCCCTCCCGCAGGGCCATTATGCAGGCAATGGCCTCCACAGCCCCTGCCGCGCCCAGCATATGCCCGGTCATAGACTTGGTAGAACTGACCATACAGGCCCTGGCCGCGTCCTCGCCCAGCCCCAGCTTGATGGCCTTGGTTTCGCAGGCGTCATTCAGCGGCGTGCTGGTGCCGTGGGCGTTGATGTACAGTTGATGGGGGTCCTCGCAGCCGCCGGCCTCGTCGTAGGCCAGTTTCAGGGCCCTGGCCCCGCCCTTGCCCGCCGGGTCGGGGGCCGTAATGTGGTGGGCGTCGCAGGTAGCGCCATAGCCGCATATCTCGCCGTAGATAACCGCCCCCCTGGCCTTGGCGTGCCCGTACTCCTCCAGCACCAGCGCGCCCGCGCCCTCGCCCATTACAAAGCCGCCCCGCCGGGCGTCAAAGGGCACGCAGGCCGCGGCCGGGTCCTCGCTGGTAGAAAGGGCCTTCATGTTGGAAAAACCCGCCAGCCCCAAGGGCACAATAGCCGCCTCGGCGCCCCCGGCCAGGGCCGCGGACAGGTACCCGTGCTTAATGGCCCGGTAGGCCTCGCCGATGGCGTTGTTCCCGGTGGCGCAGGCCGTTACCGAGGCAACCGCCGTACCCTGAAAGCCATATTTAATGGCGATCAGCCCCCCCGCCATGTTGATAATCAGCGCCGGGATAAAGAAGGGGGACACCCGCCGGGGCCCCTTGTCCAGCAAAGCCTTCTGCTGGTCCTCAAAGGTGCCAATGCCCCCAATGCCGGAGCCGAAATACACGCCGACCTCCTCCGGCGGCAGGGTACCCCGGATGCCGCTCTGCTCCACAGCCTGGGCGGCCGCGCCCATCGCGTATTGGCAAAAGGGGTCGAACTTCCGCAGCTCGGCCTTGTCCATGTACAGGGCCGGGTCAAAGCCCTTGACCTCGGCGGCCACCTTCACCTTAAAGGCGGCCGTGTCAAACTTGGTAATCGGCCCTATCCCGCATTCCCCGGCTAAAAGGCTCTGCCAAAAGCTTTCCAAGTCGTTACCGACCGGCGTCACAGCGCCCATACCGGTAATAGCCACACGGTTCAATCAAACTCATCCTTTCCCGGCCGTCCCACAGGGGCCGGCCACCATATTTTACCCTATTTCTCAAAAGATTTCAATACCACAGCAACTGGTTTTCGAAATTATTTCATCATTTCCCCAAAATCCAAAGCCCCAACAAGCCCCCCAAAAGTTCCTTTAGCGGGGTACGGGCCAGCGCCCCGCGGCCTTACGTAGCCAGCCCCCCGTCCACCCGCAGGGTTTCGCCGGTAATATAGTCAGACTCCGGCGAAGCCAGGAACAGCGCCGCGTTGGCCACGTCCTCCGGGGAGCCCATTTTCCGCATGGGCACCTGTACCAGCAGGGGGTTATCGTCCTTAATATCCTTGGTCATGTCCGTAGCAATAAAGCCCGGGGCAATGCAGTTGCAGCACACGCCGCGGCTGCCCAGCTCCTTGGCAATCGACTTGGACATACCAATCAGCCCGGCCTTCGAGGCGGCATAGTTCACCTGCCCGGCGTTGCCCACCAGCCCGGCAATGGAGCTGATGTTGATGATCTTCCCCGCGCGCTTGCGCATAAAATCCCGGTAGCAGGCCCTGGTCATATGGAAGGCGCCTTTTAGGTTGATGTCCAGCACCATGTTGTAGTCCTCGTCCTTCATGCCAACCATCAGGCCGTCCCTGGTCACACCGGCGTTGTTCACCAGAATATCCACCTTGCCCAGGTCCTTCGCCACAGCGGCTACGGTTTCGTTGCAGGTGTTTTCGTCCCGCACATCGCAATAGTATATCTTTGCCCGGCGGCCCAGCGCCTCTATCTCCCGGCAGGTTTCTTCGGCCGGCTCCTGGGGCCCTACGTATACAATGGCAATGTCCGCCCCGTTTTCCGCCAGTTTCAGCGCAATGGCCTTGCCCAGCCCCTGCGATCCACCTGTCACCAACGCAATCTTCCCTGCTAATTTCATGATGCTTTGTCCTCCTTATATTCGGCCGCCTTAGGTCGCCTCCGGCGGCTGACTTCACCTTTGGTGAAGTCGAAGGGACTTTTTGAAAAAAGTCCCTTGACAATCTTCAAAAACTTTTATGCGCGCCCGCCGTCAGCCCCCGGTCAACCCCAGGCCCTGCAACCGGCGAAAGCGCCTGTCTACTTTTTCTTTTTTATTTGCGCCCCGCCGTTTAGCCCCCGGTCAATCCCAGGCCTCACAACCGGCGAAAGCGCCCGCCTACTTTTTCTTTTTGATTTGACAAGCGATCTGAAAAGCGCCCCTTTTTAACGGCGATGGGCCATATGCGCAGGCCCTCTTGCGGGGCGTCAGGCGCTACAGCCGTCCAAGCGAACCGATACCTCTGCGGGTGCCGTCAAAAAAATGATGCAGGCAACCCCTACCCGCCGGTCGGACAAACAGCTTTTCCCATATAGGCCGGCAGTGAACGGCTCAAAAGTTCTGGGAGATTCTTAAGAACCTTCTTTCAAGAAGGTTCTTAAGCCGCCGGAGGCCAACCGCCGGAGGCCAAAAGAAAAAGCTTGCATAATCAGGCGTATTGCGATAAAATAGTAGCAAAACGGAAAACAGGAGGACGCTGATTTGAAACGTATACTAAGTGCCATACTGTGCCTGGCGATGCTCACGGGCCTGGCCGCCTGTGGGCAAAAAGGGGCCAATGCCTCGCCGGTAGACCACCTTCTGGGCAACACCGGGGAACTGCTCCCCGCCGCGGAGTTAAAGCCCCAGCAAAACAACGAAAGCCTGGGCTGGCAGTTGGAGCCCCCCCAGGCCGGCGAGGAGATCGCCGTCATCACCATGCAGACCGGGGAAACCATCCAGATCCGCTTTTTCCCGGACGAGGCCCCCAAAGCCGTGTACAACTTCAAGCTCCACGCCATCAACGGCTACTATAACGGCCTCACCTTCCACCGGGTGATGGAAAACTTCATGATCCAGGGCGGCAGCCCGGACGGCACCGGCACAGACGGCGAAAGCGTGTGGGGCGAGAACTTCGAGGACGAGTTTGCCGAAAACCTCATCAATATCGACGGCGCCCTCTCCATGGCCAACGCGGGCCCCAACACCAACGGCAGCCAGTTCTTCATCAACTGCACCAACACCCCCGCCACCAGCGAGAACTGGGACTACTACAACCAGGGTTTCGAGGCATACAAGGAAAGCCCCGAAGAATTCACCGCCTACTACGGCAAGTGGCTGGATATGGACAAGGTCAACAAACAGAAAAACCAGTACCAAACCCTCTACAACACCCACGGCGGCAACTGCCACCTGGATGGCGCCTACTCCACCGACGGCACCGGCCACACGGTGTTCGGCCAGGTCTTTGCGGGTATGGACAACGTGTACAAGCTTTCCCAGGCCGAAATCGACCCCAGCAACAATAAGCCCCTGGAGGACATGGTCATCGAGAAGATCGAGATCGTGGCGTACGCCCCCTGAGGCTGCCCCGCCGGTCAAAACACCCCCTACTATAAAACAAAGGGCCTGCCGCTATGGCAGGCCCTTTCCGTTCGTGCGTCGTGCATACAATGTGGTCAGCCGGCGTCCCCGCTGCCTTACAGCAGCCCTTCCAGCTTTTCCTTAATCGCCAGCAAAAATTCCTGGGTATTCACCTTGCGGACGCCCGGCAGGGTCCACATCGCCGCCAGGTCCCCTGTCATAACGCCCCCCTCAATGGTGTCGATGGTCGCCTGCTCCAGCTTGCCGGCAAAGTCCACCAGCCGCTGGTTGCCGTCCAACTGGCCCCGTTTGCGCAGGGCGCCGGTCCAGGCAAACAGGGTGGCCACCGAGTTGGTGGAGGTTTCCTCCCCCTTCAGGTGCTTGTAGTAGTGGCGGGTCACGGTGCCGTGGGCGGCCTCGTACTCGCAGGTGCCGTCCGGGGCCACCAGCACCGAGGTCATCATCCCCAGGCTGCCAAAGGCTGTGGCCACCATGTCGCTCATCACGTCCCCGTCGTAGTTCTTGCAGGCCCAAATAAACCCGCCTTCGCTGCGCACCACCCTGGCCACCGCGTCGTCAATCAGGGTATAGAAATACGTAATCCCCGCCTGGTTGAACTTCTCCGCGTATTCCCTGTCAAAAATTTCCTGAAAAATATCCTTAAACCGGTGGTCATATTGTTTCGAGATGGTGTCCTTGGTCGAGAACCACAAATCCTGCCGGGTATCCAGCGCAAAGTTAAAGCAAGAGCGCGCAAAGCTTTCAATGCTCCCGTCCACGTTAAACTGCCCCTGGAACACCCCGCCGCTCTCCGCAAACTGGTGTACCGGCAGCCGCTGCTGGGTCCCGTCCGGCAAAGTCACCAGCAACTCGGCCTTGGCGCCGGCCGGCACCGTGGTTTCGGTGTTTTTGTAGATGTCCCCAAAGGCGTGGCGGGCAATGGTGATGGGCTTTTTCCAACTGGGGATGTACGGCGTGATCCCCCTCACCAAAATGGGCGCCCGGAAAACCGTGCCGTCCAGCACCGCCCGAATGGTCCCGTTAGGCGACTTCCACATCTCCTTTAGGTTGTACTCGGTCATGCGCGCGGCGTTGGGGGTAATGGTCGCGCACTTCACCGCCACGCCGTATTTCTTGGTCGCCAGCGCGGAATCCACCGTCACCTGGTCGCCGGTAGCGTCCCGGTTGGGCAGCCCCAGGTCATAGTAGGCCAGGTTTAGGTCAATATAGGGCTCCAGCAGCAAATCCTTAATCATCTGCCAGATCACCCTGGTCATCTCATCCCCGTCCATCTCTACCAGCGGGGTCGT
>CANOFK010000100.1 GCA_947565265.1 uncultured Clostridia bacterium
GGAAACCCCCGTAACCCCCTCCACCCCGGAAACGCCCCAGTCGGCTCCAGCCGGGCAGCCAGCCCCCCAACCGGCAGAGGAGCCCGCTTGGACGCCCCCCACCCCCCAGCTCACCCTGGACCCGGACCCGGTGGCCCCGTCCATCCAGTTCCCCCAGCCGCCCCGTGCCCCGGAGCCTCCCGCCCCGGAGCCCCAGCCGGCGCCCCCTCAGCAGTCCGGGCAGGAGCAGCCCCCTGTGCAGTACGCCACCTACAACTACAATTTCAACGCCCCGCCTGAGCCCAACGGCTACCAGCCCCCCAACTTCACGGCCCAAAGCTACCAGGCGCGGCCCCAGCAGCCCAAGTACACCACGCCCCCTCCGGGCTATCAGCAAAAAAGCCGCCTGGCTGCCGGCCTGCTGGCCTTTATGCTGGGGGGCCTGGGCATCCACAACTTCTACCTGGGGTTCAATACACGGGGCACCATCCAGCTTATCCTCTGCCTGGCAGTGGGCCTGTTCACCTGCGGCCTGGGCTCTATCGCCGCCTTCATCTGGGGTTTCATCGAGGCTGTGGGCCTCCTCTCCTCCAACAACCCCCGGTTCGACGGCAACGGTGTCATCCTGCGGGATTGACCCCCAACCGCCGGCAAATTCTACCCAAAAAGCGCCCGGGGCCACCCCCGGCGCTTTTTGTATACCTTTTAAATAGGCTGTCCCCCGCCCCCTTTAAAAACAAGTATTTACAAATCAGGAAATAAATGGTAAAATATATGTTAATTACAGTTTTATACGGAAACTGGAGGCGTTTATGAGAGATAAGCGGACCCTTTTCGTGCGGGTCACCGCCGGCCTGCTGGCCCTTCTGATGCTGGCCGCGGTGTTCTCCGCGCTGCTCATGCGTTAGCAGCCCCGCCGTTTGCCGCAGATCATGGGAGGAGGAAGGTAAGTTGCGCATCTTTTTGGCCATCATAAAGTGTAATGTGTTTTCCCGGCGAATGTGACCCCCGCACACATGGCCGGGCGTCCGGCCATGGCACAGTAAGATCATACGGTAGAACCGTTACTTTGGGAGGAAACTATGGAAAACAACTATAAAGGGAAATATTATATCACCACCGCCATTGCCTACACCTCTGGCAAGCCCCACATCGGCAATGTGTCCGACCCCGTTGTGGCGGACGCCATCGCCCGTTTCAAGCGTATGCAGGGCTATGACGTCTACTTTCAGACCGGCACCGACGAACACGGCAAAAAGAACGAGCAAAAGGCCAAAGCCCAGGGCGTTACCCCCCAGGCGTACGTAGACGGCACCGCCGCCCTGGTCCGGCAGCAGTTCGACCTGATGAACCTCTCCTACGACCACTTTATCCGCACCACCGACGAATACCACGTCAAAGAGGTGCAAAAGATTTTCAAAAAGCTCTATGACCAGGGGGATATCTATAAAGGCGCCTACGAGGGCCTCTATTGCGACGAATGCGAGTCCTTCCTCACCGAAAGCCAGTTGGTAGACGGCAAGTGCCCCGACTGCGGCCGCACCCCCCGCCCGGAAAAGGAGGAGGCCTATTTCTTCAAGATGAGCAACTACGCCCAGCGGCTCATCGACCACATCAACGCCCACCCGGACTTCATCCAGCCCGTGTCCCGGCGCAACGAGATGATGAACAACTTCCTGCTGCCCGGCCTACAGGATCTGTGCGTGTCCCGCACCTCCATCAAGTGGGGCGTGCCCGTAGACTTTGACCCCCAGCACGTGGTCTATGTCTGGCTGGATGCCCTAACCAACTATATTACCGGCATCGGGTATCACTGCGGCGGCGAAAGCGGCGAACTCTTCAACCGGTTCTGGCCCGCCGACTTGCACGTTATCGGCAAAGACATCACCCGGTTCCACACCATCTACTGGCCCATCTTCCTCATGGCCCTGGGCCTACCCCTGCCCAAGCAGGTGTTCGGCCACCCCTGGTTCATGATGGACGGGGGCAAGATGAGCAAATCCGCCGGCAATGTCCTGTATGCCGATGACCTGGTGGATATCTTCGACGTAGACGCCGTGCGGTACTTCGTGCTGCGGGAGCTCCCCTTTGAAAGCGACGGCGACATCACCTGGGAGGCCGTGAACAACCGCACCAACAGCGACCTGGCCAATGTGCTGGGCAACCTGGTAAACCGCACCATCTCCATGCTCAATAAGTATTTTGACGGCAAGGTGGAGGACTGCGGCGTGGCCGAGTCCTGCGACGATGACCTGCGGGCCGTGGTCAGTGCCTGCCGGGACAAGATGGCGGCAAAGATGGACCAGTTGCACACCGCCGACGCCCTCAACGAGCTCTTCACCCTGTTCAAGCGCTGCAATAAATATATTGACGAAACCGCCCCCTGGCTGCTGGCCAAAGATACCTTCAAGTACGCCCGGCTGTCCACGGTGCTGTATAACCTGGCCGATTCCATCACCACCGGCGCCACCCTGCTCTTCCCCTTTATGCCGGATACCTCCGTGTCCATCCTCCGGCAGTTGGGCACCGTGCCCCTGCCCTGGGAGCACCTGGCCCAGGCCCACAACTACCCTGTTAAGGGTGGCGAGGTGACGGACAAGCCGGAAATCCTCTTCCAGCGCCAGGAACTGGACGACGTCTACGCCCGGCTGGAGGAGAAGTACGCCGCTGAAAAGGCCGCTGCCGCCGCCCCGGACCCGGATATGGAAGCCCGCATCCGCCTGGGCCAGCAGCTCCACGAAACCTTAAAAATCGGTATCGAGGACTTCATGTCCATTGACCTGCGGGTGGCCAAGGTGGTCGATTGCCAGCCCGTCAAGCGGGCCAAAAAGCTTTTGCGCCTCACCCTGGATGACGGCACCGCCACCCTGCGCACCGTGGCCTCCGGCATTGCCCAGTACTATAAGCCGGAGGAGCTGGTGGGCCGCCAGGTAGCCGTGGTGTCCAACCTGCGCCCCGCCACCCTCTGCGGCGTAGAGAGCCAGGGCATGATCCTGGCCGCGGACGCCGGCGAGGGGGTCCGGGTCCTCTTTACCGACGGCCTCCCGGTAGGTTCCAGGCTCCGGTAAGCTGCCGCGGGCAAAGCTATGCGGCCTTTACCCGCGGTAAACCCTTGTCCCTTCTCCCTGAAAGGAGGATAGCTATGCCCGCAAAAGAGATCTACGAGATCTACGATTCCCACGCCCATTACGATGACGATGCCTTTGCCGGCGACAGGGCCTGGTTGCTGGAGCACGAGTTACCCCTGGGCGGTGTGCGCTGTGTTATCAACATGGGCACCCGCATCCGTAGCTGCGCCGCCTCTATGGGGCTGGCCGACCTGAACCCCTACTTCTTCGCGGCAGTGGGCATCCACCCGGAGGAGATCGATGACTCCCTGCCGGAAAACTGGCTGGACTGCCTGCGGGTCTGGCTGGAGGGCGGCGCCGTAGCCGTGGGCGAAATCGGCCTGGACTACCACTGGAAGGACACCGCCCCGCGGGACCGGCAGATCCAGGTGTTCACCGCCCAGTTGGAGTTGGCCAACCAGATGGGGTTCCCCGTCTGTGTCCATGACCGGGACGCCCACTCCGACGTGCTGGAACTGCTCCGACTCTACCGCCCCCAGGGGGTCGTGCACTGCTTTTCCGGCAGCGTAGAGATGGCCCGCGCGATTGTGGATTTGGGGATGTACATTGGCATCGGCGGGGCGGTCACCTTTAAAAACGCCCGCAAAATCACCGAGGTCGCCCGGGCCATCCCCCTGGACCGCCTGCTGCTGGAAACCGACGCCCCCTACATGGCCCCCGACCCCCACCGGGGCACCCGCAACGATTCCACCTATATCCCCCTCATCGCGGAGAAGATCGCCCAGCTGCGGGGGGAAACCACCCGCAGCATCCTGGAGGCCGCTAACGGGAACCTGCGCCGGCTCTTCCGCCTGGACAACATCCCCCAACACATCGCCCCGGTCACACATATCTATTAAAGCCGGGTAAAATATGGTTTTACATGGGAGTCAATCAAGCTATGGAAAACGAAAAGACTGAGATCGGCCTTTTTCACGGGGCCAGTATTACCTATGCGTATCAGGAAAACCTGTATATCAACATGACCAACCTCTGCCCCAACCGCTGCGATTTTTGCCTGCGCCAGAACAGTTCCGGCAGCCTGTACGCCACCAACCTCTGGTACCAGGACGGCGAGCCCACCCGCCAGGAGATATGGTCCCAGCTACAGCGCCGGGACCTGAACCGCTATATGGAGATCGTGTTCTGCGGCTATGGCGAGCCCGCCTGCCGCTGGGACGACATGATGTGGCTCTGCGACCAGATCCGGGCCCGCGGCTCCCACTTCATCCGCCTCAATACCAACGGCCTGGCCAACCTTATCACCGGCCGCAACGCCGCCCTTGAGTTGGACGGCCGGTTCGACGCCGTTTCCGTCAGCCTCAACGCCAGCACCGCCGAGGGCTACGACGCCATCTGCCACAGCCGTTTCGGCCTACAGGCTTTCCCAGCCATCCTGCGGTTTACCAGCACCGCGGTGCTCAACGTCCCCCATGTGCGCATGACGGTGGTCAGCACCATGCCCAAAGCCGAGCAGGACGCCTGCCGCCAGATCGCCGAAAGCGTCGGCGCCGATTTTTTCGTGCGGGAATATATTGCCTCCTAATTGGCATCCTAATGGGGAAACTTCTCTCTTTGGGAGGAATCCCCATGTATCTTGCCAAAATATGGCTGGCCCTGCTGGGCCTGTTGCTGGCCCTGTCCTTCACCGCCTGCGCCTCCCCCGCCGGCCCCGCCCAGGGCACCGAGCTGGGCGGCCTGCGCCGGGTTTCTGTCCTTACCCCCGGTGTTCTGCCTCCGGCGGCTTAAACCCCTTTCTGTAGAAAGGGGTTTAAGAATCCCCAAAGACTTTCATGCCGTTATCCACGGCCCTCTTTGCGCCACACCCCTCCTAGCGGGTTTCCATCCTTGCCTCCGGCGGCTTAAACCCCTTTCTGTAGAAAGGGGTTTAAGAATCCTCAAAGACTTTCATGCCGTTATCCGCGGCCCTCTTTGCGCCACGCCCCTCCTCGACCATCCGCTCCGCTTGGTGTTCTCTTATTTTTCTTTTTCTATTTTTCTTTTTTCTGTTATATTTTTTGTTTTTCTTTGATTTTGTGTTTTTTGCAATTTTTTCACTTTATTTCCGATTTTCCCATCCATTTCCTCTATCTATATAAAGAGGCCGCTCCCTGCCCGCCCCACCAGCTATTCTCTCGACTATCTGTCGAGAAAATAGCCGGTTTTTCTTTTTCTCTCCACGCCCCTCTCCCAACTCGAATCCGCCCTATTATAGGGGCGTATCCAAAATAAAGGGTTTAAAAATGAGGTTTCGGCGAACAAATAATAAAAGTTTCGTCTGCTCGCCTGCCGGTTCGGCCAGTTCGTG
>CANOFK010000101.1 GCA_947565265.1 uncultured Clostridia bacterium
ACAGGATGGTGGCGGACAGGTCCCGGATGAACATGATCTGCCGCTCGGTGTTGCCGGAACTGGTGGGGATGGTCAGGCAGCCAACCTTGTGGGAGCCGCCATTGAGCCCCGGCCCCCCGGTGAACAGGCCATACCCGTAGCTGACCTGGCATACATCCTCGTTGGTGCCCCCGGCGGCCATGATAGCCCGGGCGCAGCAATCTTCCCACAGGTCAATATCCGCCTGGGTGTAGAAGGCCACCACCCGCTTGCCAGTGGTGCCCGATGTGGACTGGATGCGCACGCAGTCCTTGAGGGGCACGCCCAGCAGGCCGTAGGGGTAGGCGTCCCGCAGGTCGGCTTTGGTGAGGAAGGGCAGCTTGTGCAGGTCATCCGAGGATTGGATGTCAGCGGGGGTCAGGCCCTTTTCCTCCATTTTTTTCCGGTAATAGGGCACGTTGCCCCACACGTGCTGGACCTGCTCCACCAGGCGCTGGTTCTGCAGGGCCTTGATCTGCTCCCGGGAGGCGCATTCGATTTCCGGTTGATAGTAGCGTTCCATGTTACTCAGTCCTTTCTAGATGGTAGGGCTTACAGGCCGGTTACGGTTTCCTCCAAGGGTTTTCTTCCCGTGTGCATGGACGAGGGCGCCGTGTCCTGGGCGGGGTAGCCCATCAGCAGCAGGCTCACCGGTGCCCAGTTTTCCGGCAACTAAAACGCGGCCTGCACAGCCTCCGGGATAAAGTCCATCACCCAGGTGGAGAAAGCGCATGGGGGTCCTCCTTTCCGGCGCTCAGGCGCGTTGGCCTAGGGCGAAGGCATTTTGGTTTACCTCCAGGAATTTTGGAGGCACACAGCTCTCAATGGCCTCCTGCCAGGCGGTTTCCGAAAAACCGAAGTAATGGCTGAGCCGGCCCAGCAGCACCAGGTTCACGGCCCGCAGGTTCCCGGCCTGCTCGGCCAGCGCCAGGCAGTCCAGGGCGTCTACCTTCGCCCCGGCGGCGGTCATTTTTTCCAAAAGCCCCTGTGGGTAGGCTGCCGCGCCGGTGATCACCGGCATGGGGTCGATCTGCTGGGTGTTGGTGACAATGCGCCCGCCGGGTTTCAGGTACTCCATCCACCGGGCCGCCTCCAGCAGCTCAAAGGAAACAATGGCGTCTGCCTGCCCTTTGTCGATTACCGGCGAGGCCACTTTTTCCCCGTAGCGCACATAGGTGACCACGCTGCCGCCCCGCTGGCTCATGCCGTGCACCTCGCTGACCTTCACGTCAAAGCCCTGGCCCATCAGCAGGTGCCCCAGCAGCTTGCTGGCCAGCAGGGAGCCCTGTCCGCCTACGCCCACGATCATGATGTTCTTGGTGTCCATTATTCCGCCTCCTTTAACGCGTTAAAGCCACACAGTTGGGCACACACCCCGCAGCCTGTGCATTGGGCGCTGTCAATAACAGCCTTACCCTCCCGGATGGAAATGGCCGGGCAGCCGATCTTCATGCAGGCCTTGCAGCCCCGGCAGTGGGCCGGGTCGGCCACAAGGGCTGGCAGGCGGGGCACGGACTTCAGCAGGGCGCAGGGCCGGCGGGAGATGACCACCGAGGGCTCATCCGCAGCCAATTCCTCTTTGATGGCGGCCTGGCAGGCAGCCAGGTCATAGGGGTCTACCACCCGTACCCGCCGGATGCCCATAGCACGGCACAGGGCCTCCAGGTCGATCTTCCCTGCCGGATCCCCCCGCAGGTTAAAGCCGGTGGTGGGGTTCTGCTGGTGGCCGGTCATGCCGGTGATGGAGTTGTCCAGGATGACCACGGTGGAGTTGGACTGGTTATAAGCCACGTTGGCAAGGCCGGTCATGCCGGAGTGCACAAAGGAGGAATCGCCGATGACAGCCACGGTTTTGCCTTCGCTTTCGGCCCCCAGGGCCTTATTAAAGCCGTGCAGCCCGCTGACGGAAGCCCCCATGCACAAGGTCATATCCATAGCGGAGAGGGGGGGCATGGCCCCCAGGGTATAGCAGCCGATATCCCCCAGCACCGTGCAGTGCAGGCGGCTAAGGGCATAGAACAGCCCCCGGTGGGGGCAGCCGGCGCACATTACCGGTGGACGGCCGGGCAGTTCCTCCCCCAGGGCCGTGCCTGTGGGCACGGGCAGCCCCAGTTTTTGGGCGATGATATTCTGGCTCAACTCCCCGGCCAAGGGGAAGAGTTCCTTGCCGGAGAGGCGCAGCCCCAACCCCCGGCAGAAACCTTCCAGGAAGGGGTCGCCCTCTTCCACCACCACCAGCCGGTCCACCCCGGCGGCAAAGTCCTGGATAAGTTTTGTGGGTAGCGGCCAAGCCATGCCCAGCTTAAGCACAGGGTATGTATCGCCGCAGGCCTCTTTTACATACTGGTAGCTGGTGCTGCCGGTGATGATGCCCAGGGCGTGGTCACGCCCCGCCTCCTGGCGGTTGATAGCCGCGGTTTCGGCCCACTGGGCCAGATCCAATAGCCGCTGCTCTACCACAGGGTGGCGGCGCACGGCATTGGCAGGGGCCATGACATATTTCTGCGCATTTTTTTCATAGGGTTTCACCGCCGTCTCCACCCGTTGGGAGAGTTCTGCCACAGACTGGGAGTGGGCCACCCGGGTGCACATTTTCAGCAGCACCGGGGTGTCAAACTGCTCAGAGAGTTCATAGGCCAGCTTGGTAAAGGCCAGGGCCTCGGCGGAATCCGAGGGCTCCAGCATGGGTAGCTTGGCGGCCCGGGCGTAGTGGCGGGAATCCTGCTCGTTTTGGGAGGAGTGCATGGCCGGGTCATCGGCCACGGCGATCACCAGCCCGGCGTTCACCCCGGTGTAACTCATGGTGAACAGGGGGTCTGCGGCCACGTTCAGGCCCACGTGTTTCATGGCGCAAAAAGCCCGCTTGCCTGCCAGCGACGCCCCAAAGGCCGTTTCCAGCGCCACCTTCTCGTTGGGCGCCCACTCGCAGTAGATTTCCGGGAACTTGGCCGCCTCCTCTGTAATCTCTGTGCTGGGCGTGCCTGGGTAGCTGGACGCCACCCCGCAGCCCGCCTCATACAGCCCGCGGGCTACTGCCGCGTTGCCTAATATCAGCTTTTTCATGGTTGATGTGTACCTCCAAGGTTTTTTAGGGTCGCCTTCGGCTAAGTAAGGGCCCTTAAAAGCTTTTGAGCCCTTATGGGCCCCTGTGCGGCCAGGGCAGACGGTAAAACGGAACGCTTTCTGTTTTTAGGGCGCTCTCATACCGCCGGCAAGGGTTTTTGCAAAACGCAGCCGAAGAGCAGAGCGGGGGCGTGCCCCCTATAGGCCAGCCTGCTTACAGGGTTGGTATCTCGTAGTCGATGCAGGCGCGGTCTATGCGGATGGCGCCCACAAACTGCCCAAAGGCCACATGGGTAGGGGAAACCTGGTACTCGTTCAGTTTTTCCACGCTGTCAAAGTCGAAGATCAGCGCTACGTCGTAGTTGGCGTTGGGGGTGCCGGGGGCATTGCGCACCACCTGTGCGGCGCGGATCTGGGGCAGCTTAGCCAGTTCCTTCCCCCGGACGAGGAACTCGGCGATATGTGCCTCTTTACCGTCCTCTTTCAGCGTAAACATACAAATATGCCGTATCATATAAAGTGTCCTCCCTCAAAGTCAGGCGCCGGTATGCTTACCGGCCCCATTCAATCGCTATAAAAGTGTACAGCCGCTCCCTTTTAGCAGCCAGCGCCGGCGCAAAAGCCTCAAGGATCCTCCGGCTAGCCCTGGTTCTGGGCCTCTACCAGCCGCACGCCGCAGTATTGTTCCCGCAGGCGGGGCTTTTCGATCTTACCGGTGGCGTTGCGGGGCACCGGGGCAAAGATGATCTTGCGGGGCCGCTTATAACGGGGCAAGTCCTGGCAGAAGTCCATGACTTCCTCCTGGGTGCAGGCCGTGCCCTCTTTAACCTGGATAATGGCCGTGGCGATTTCCCCCAGCCGTGGGTCGGGCAGGCCGATAACGGCCACGTCGTGGATTTTGGGATGCCCGGCCAAAAAGGCCTCGATCTGCACCGGGTACAGGTTTTCGCCGCCGGAGATGATCACGTCCTTCTTCCGGTCCACCAGGAAGATAAAACCGTCCTCGTCCTGCCGGGCCATGTCGCCGGTATGTAGCCAGCCATCCTGTAGGGTTTCGGCGGTGGCCTTTTCATCGTGATAATAGCACACCATCACGCCGCCGCCCTTGACGCACAGCTCGCCCACTTCCCCCTGGGGTACGGGTTGGCCCTGGTCATCCACAATCTTCACCTTCCAGCCCAGGCCGGGCACGCCGATGGCGCCCACCTTGTCCGGGTGGTCCAGCCCCAGGTGCACGCAGCCGGGGCCGGTGGATTCAGAGAGGCCGTAGTTGGTGTCGTACTTGTGGTGGGGGAAGTACCGCCACCAGTGCTTGACCAGACTGGGGGGCACGGGCTGGGCGCCGATATGCATCAGCCGCCACTGGGCCAGGCGGTAGTCCTCCAGCTTAAAATCGCCCCGGTCCAGGGCGGCTAGAATGTCCTGGGCCCAGGGCACCAGCAGCCAGACAATGGTGCAGCCCTCTGCCGACACTGCCTGCAAGACGGCCTCTGGCGAGTTCCCTTTTAGCAGCACGGCCTTGCCCCCGGTGAACAGGGAGCCGAACCAGTGCATTTTCGCGCCGGTGTGGTACAGGGGCGGGATGCACAAAAATACATCGCCATGGGTGGTTTCGTGGTGGGTGGCCTCCATGCGGGCAGACTGCATCAGCGCCGCGTGCCGCAGCAGGATGGCTTTTGGGAACCCCGTAGTGCCGGAGGAGTAGTAGATGGCCGCCTCATCCTCGTCATCGATAAGTACCTTTGGGGGCACGCTGGAGCAGTTGGCCGCGGCCAGGTGGTAGTCCTCGGCAAAGCTGGGGCAGGCCTCGCCCACAAAGAACAGCAGCCGTTCCCGGCCGATGGCAGGGGCAATCTCCTCTATGCGGCCAATAAACTCCGGGCCAAAAAAGAGGATGTCCGCGTCGGCCAGTTTCAGGCAGTACTCTATTTCCTGGGCAGTGTAGCGGAAGTTTAGGGGCACGGCAATGGCCCCCGCCTTCAATATACCAAAGTAAACCGGGAGCCACTCCAGGCAGTTCATCATCAACAAAGCCACCTTTTGGCCCTTGCCGATGCCCCGGCTTAGCAGCAGGTTGGCGGCCCGGTTGGCCTTTTCGTCAAAAACAGACCAGGTGATCTCCCGCCGGTAGGGGGTGGGGCCGCCGGGCTGGATAAGCTCATATTCCCGCCAGGTGACGCGGGGGGCCTCCTGGACCTGGGGGTTGATCTCTACCAGAGCGGTTTCGCCGCCATAAAGCTTGGCGTTACGCTCCAGCAGGTCGGTGATGGGCATATGGATCACTCCTTAGTAAATGCACCGTTTACTGC
>CANOFK010000102.1 GCA_947565265.1 uncultured Clostridia bacterium
CCTTAACTGTCCAGATGGCGAAAGAACATTTGGGCGATATTCGTACCGCAGAAACACAGCAAAAGCAAGGAAAGGACGTTGGAGCATGAAGGAAAAGATAAACGGCCTGCGGGAGAGTTTTGAGCAGGAGCTTGCCAAAGCCGCCAGCAGCGAAGCCGTGGAAAAGCTGCGGGTCGCGTACCTGGGCAAAAAGGGCTCGGTCACAGAGCTGCTCAAGGGCCTGAAAAGCGTAAGCGCCGGCCAGAAAAAGGAGTTGGGCCAGCACATCAACCAGCTAAAAAAGCAGGTAGAAGAGCGCCTGGCCCAGCAGGTAGAGGCCATCCGCGCCGCGGAAGAGCAGCGGGAGCTGGCCGCCGCGGAGCAGTACGACGTGACCCTGCCCGTACAGCCCCTGGGGGGCTCGTACCACCCCATCACCGTGGTGCAGCGGCAGTTGGAGGAGATCTTCACCTCCATGGGTTTCATGGTGGAAGACTACAAGGAGATCGTCACCGACTACGAGTGCTTTGAGGCCGTCAACATCCCCAAAAACCACCCCGCGCGGGATATGCAGGACACCTACTACCTGGAAAACGGCCAGTTGCTGAAAACCCACACCTCCGCTGCCCAAAACTTCATCCTGCGCAAATACGGCGCGCCGGTGCGGGCCATTTTCCCCGGCCGCTGTTTCCGCAACGAGGCCCTGGATGCCAGCCACGAGAACACCTTCTTCCAAATGGAAGGCATCATGGTAGATAAAAACATCTCCATCTCCAACCTGATCTATTTCATGAAGACCATGCTCTCAGAGGTCTTTGAGCGGGACGTCAAGGTCCGCCTGCGCCCCGGTTTCTTCCCCTTCGTAGAGCCCGGCTTTGAGTTGGATATCAACTGCCTTATCTGCGGGGGCGAGGGCTGCTCCACCTGCCACCACACCGGCTGGGTAGAGCTGTGCCCCTGTGGCATGATCCACCCCAATGTGCTGCAAATGGGCGGCGTAGACCCGGAAACGTACACCGGCTTTGCCTTCGGCCTGGGCCTCACCCGGCTGGTCATGATGAAGTACGGGGTCCGGGACATCCGCGACCTGAACAGCGGGAACCTGAAGGCCCTGGCCCAGTTTGCCCACGAGTAAAAGGAGGAAACCATGCAGATAGATAACAAGACCGTCACGGGAAATACCAACCAGTACCGGCCCCAGGCCCCGGCCGCCGGCAACATGAACCAGGTGTTTATGGCCATGATCGAGAACATGAAACGCGCCAAGGATATGCGCCAGATGCAGGAGGAGGACGAAACCCTGCGGCTCCTGTACGCGGCGCTGGACAGGCAGATGGGCGAGGACAACGGCAAGTCCACCGCCCAGCAGTTGCAAGAGATTTTAGAAAAGCTGGCGCCGAAGACTGCCGGGTAATGGCAGCCTTGGTTTTGACATATGAAGTGAGGAAAGAAGGAAAACTATGTTAATCTCCATGAACTGGATCAGCGACTTTGTAGACCTCTCCGGCCTGGACCTGCCCGCCCTCATCCAGCGGTTTACCCTGTCCACCGCCGAGGTGGAAGAGGTCTTTGAGATGGGCCGGGACCTGCAAGGCGTGGTGGCCGGCAAAATCCTTTCCGTAGAAAACCACCCCGATTCCCAAAAACTCCACCTGCTGAAGGTGGACGCCGGCGAGCGGGTGTACGATGTGGTCTGCGGCGCCCCCAACGTGCGCCAGGGCCTTATCGTCCCCTTTGTCAAAGAGGGGGGCATGGTGGCCGGGCAGGCCATCGCCTGTGCCAAAATCGCCGGGTACGAGAGCCACGGTATGTGCTGCTCCGAAAAAGAGCTGGGCATCTCCGCCGACCATGCCGGCCTGATGGAACTGCCGGCGGATACCCCCGTGGGCCGGGATATCACCGAACTCTACGCCATCCGGGACACGGTGTTCGAGGTGGACAACAAGTCCCTGACCAACCGCCCGGACCTGTGGGGCCACTACGGCATTGCACGGGAGTTTGCCGCCCTGGCCGGCCGGCCCCTCCGGCCCCTGGAAACCGTTTCCCTGGCCCCCTTCGACAGCCTGGACCCCATTGCCATCGATGTGCAGGACAAGGAACTCTGTTTCCGCTACACCGGCCTCAAGGTGCGCAATATCACACAAAAAGTCAGCCCGGTGGATATGCGTATCCGGCTGTTCTACTGCGGCAGCCGGGCCATCAACCTGCTGGCCGACCTGACCAACTACCTGATGCTGGAAATGGGCCAGCCCATGCACGCCTTTGACTGCGCCAAGGTGGGCCGTATCGAGGTCAAGCGGTTCGAAAGCCCCTTCTCCTTCACCACCCTGGACGGGGTAGAGCGGAAGATCGGCGAAAACACCCTGATGATCTGCTCCGGCGGCCAGCCGGTAGCCGTGGCAGGGGTCATGGGGGGGCTGGATTCCGAGATCGGGGACGGCACGGACAGCCTGCTGCTGGAGTCCGCCAATTTCGATGCTGCCAGCGTGCGCAAAGCGTCCACCCGGCTGGGCCTGCGCACCGACGCCTCCATGCGCTACGAAAAGACCCTGGACCCGGAAATGACCGTGACCGCCATCGGCCGGTTTATGAAACTCCTGCTGGACATTGACCCCCAGGCCCAGGTCATCTCCCGGCTTACGGATGTGTACGTCAAGCGCTACCCCGCCGTGGAGCTTACCTTTGACCGGGCCTATGTAGACCGCTACACCGGCATCGAGATCGAGGACAGCCGCATCGTGGACACCCTGCGCTCCCTGGGCTTTGGGGTGTCCCAAGCGGGCGGCCGGTTCACCGTTTCCGTGCCCAGTTGGCGGGCCACCAAAGACGTCACCATCAAGGCGGACCTTATCGAGGAGATCACCCGCATATACGGCTACGATAACTTCCTTGTCGCCACCACCCGTAGCCCCCTATACCCCCGGCGCAAAAGCCAGCAGAATAAGGCGGACCATTTCGCCAAAGATATGCTGGTCGCCTCCTACGGCCTGCACGAGGTGCACTCCTATATCTGGGCCGATGCCAAAAAAGAGAAACTCTTAGGGCTGGAGCCGGAGGAGAACGTCCGCCTGCTCAACGCCCAAACCCCGGACCATGAGATCCTCCGCCGCAGCATGGGCCCCACCCTGCTGGCGGTCCTCCAGGAGAACCGGGCCTTTGCCCCGGCATTTGGCGTGTTCGAGATCGGCCGGGTCTGCGAGGGCCTGGGGGAAGACGGCCTGTGCAACGAGCGCAAAAAGCTGGGCATTGCCCTGTACAGCCGGCTGGCCGGCGAGCGGGAGTTGTTCTTCCGGCTGGTTGCCATAGTCAAGGCCCTGGGCGCGGGCGTCAAGCGTGTAAACCTGGAGCTGGCCAACTGCGCCCCCCGGCACGGCTGGCAGCACCCCCGCAACACCGCGGTGGTTATGGGCGGCGGCCAGGCGCTGGGCTGGGTCTGCGCGGTCAAGCCCGCCGTGGCCCGCCATATTGACAAAAAAGCCGCCGTGGTCTGCGCCCAGTTGGATATGGACGCCTTTGCCGGGCTGCCCGCCGGGGACCTTGCCTACCGGGAGCCCTCCCGGTTCCCCGGCATCGATATCGACCTCTCCCTGGTGGTGCCGGACGGCCTGCGCTTTGCCGCCATGGAGCCCGCCTGGGCCGGTGCCGGCAGCCAGCTTACCGGCGTCACCCTCATAGACGCCTTCACCCAAAACGGCCAGAAAAGCCTTACCCTCCGTTTCGCCTTCTCCTCCCCGGAAAAAACCCTCTCCAAAGAGGAGATCCAACCCACCGTGGACGCCATCGTCGCCGCCCTCGCCCCCCTGGGCGTTTCCCTGCGCAGCTAAGCCAACCCCGGCTGTTTTAGGCCCCCGGCGTACTCTTCTGCCTCCGGCGGCCCAAGGGGCTCCGCCCCTTGAGAATCCCTGCCAGAGGGCCACCGGCCCTCTGGACTCCCACCCTCGCGCCCCGGCGGCGTTATTGCCCCAAGCCCCGCCCCGCGATGAAGCCCGTCTTTTATCCGCTTTTTTCTGTTTTGCTGATTGGAAGGCAATCCCTCCACCCAAAATAATCCCGTGCCCCACTTTTATGTAACGAGCCAGTCAAAAAGAAAAAAGCCAGGCAACCGCAAAGCCACCAGTCGAGCCAATCAAAAAAAGAAAAAAGCAAAGCAACAATAAAGCCACCGGTCGAGCAAACAACTTTCCCCCCACAAGCCGGCAGATAACGCCTCAAAAGTTTTTGAAAATTCTTAAGAAACTTTTTTCAAAAAGTTTCTTAAGCCGCCGGAGGCAAACCGCCGGGGGCAGCCGTGGAAGGCGGGCTTAAAAAAAGCCTTGCAATTCGGGAAGAATTCGAGTATGATAATAGGGAATAGGCAAATAGGCAAAGCAGATAAGGAGGTGGCCGAAGTGCCGGAAGACCACAACACCATAACCTTCTCGCTGGACGAACTGCGGGAAGCGGACATGAAACGCATTTTACTGATCGTATACGATGCGTTAAAGGAGAAGGGCTACAACCCCATCAGCCAGATCGTGGGCTACCTGCTGTCAGAGGACCCCACCTATATCACGACCCACAACAACGCCCGCAGCCTGGTACGGCGTATAGACCGTGACGAGTTGCTCAAGGCGATGGTACGGACCTACTTGGGGGAGTGACCCCCGCAAAATCTGAAACAAGCGTGGTGACTGGATGAGCGAACAGAAAAAGACCGCCCCCAAGGGGGAGCAGGCGTTCCCCACCTACAAGGGCAGGCCGCTGGTGCGCAGCGGGGACACCATCTACTATGGCAGCATGGCGGACAAATACGTGATCCGCATGGAAGTCAAGTCGAAGAAAAAGGTCGGCGACCTGGACGTGGCCGACAAAGTGGCCGTACAGTTAATGTACACCGACCCGGAGATACGCACCCGCAAGCAGATCGTCAAGACCAGCGAAAAAGACGGGCTGTACCTGGCCCTGGACATTGCCGAGGCCTGGTTAAACCGCGCCCTGGCCGAGGCCGGGGCCGAATAAGCGGCGCAAAAAAACCGTCCCCTATTGGGGGGCGGTTTTTTTCTGCCCGGTAGGCCGCGGCTATTGGCCGTCCTTACGCTCCTTGCGCGCCTCGCTCGCCTTGCCTTCCTTGCCCTCTTTGCGGGGGATGGCCATGGAAGAAAGTTCCTGGTAGTGTTCCCACTCCGCCTGGTCCCTGGGCGCCCGGTACATCAGCCCCGTGCATTCGTTGGCCGAGGCCACGTTGGAGATATCCGGGAACAGTTCCTCCCCGGTCGCCTCGTGCTCGTGGTAGTCGATCTTCCGCCGGTTCCCCCGGCCCCCCTGTGCCGATGCTCTCGCCATACAGTACCTCCCAAAAAATTATTTGGGATTAGGACTTGTTTGAAAAATAGCAAAGGCTGAGCTAAATCAACAAAATAGCGATAG
>CANOFK010000103.1 GCA_947565265.1 uncultured Clostridia bacterium
CCGGGATGCGGGAGAGGCTGCGGGTCTTTGTGCCCGCCGGGCAGAAAGCCCAGGCCGAGGAGATCCTCCAAAGCTTTTCCCCTGACGGCGAAAATCCCTGATAACCGGCCGGTATGGCCCCTAGAGTCTGTTTGAAAAATCGGAAACAAGCCCTGGCTGGCGGTGGGGAAATGTGCAACTGGGGTACCCGCCCTTCATGGGAGGCGGCCATAAAAGTTTCGTCCACCTTTTCAAAGGTGGTGGGGATTCCTAAGGGGCGACGCCCCTTAGGCTGCCAGAGGCCCAACAGAGGCCCAGAGGGATTTGACAAAAGCGCGGGGGGCGCTATGGAGAAAGGAGCATCTTTATGAAACAGGCACTGATGAGCATACGGATGGACGCGGACCTGAAAAAGGAGTTTGACGGGTTTTGCGCCCAGGTGGGGCTGAACAGCTCGGTGGCGGTAAATATGTTTGTGCGCACCGTGCTGCGGGAAAAGCGGATCCCCTTTGAGATTACCAACCAGCCCAGCGCCACTACCCGCGCGGCTATCCGGGACACCGAACGGGAACTGGAAACCGGCGGGATGAAAAGCTATACCAATGCCGAGGCCCTGCTGAAGGACGTTCTGAAATGAACCGCTGCCGGATCGTGCCCTCCCGCCGGTTTAAACGGGATTTGCGGCGGGTGCAGCGCAAGGGCCGCCGTATGGACGAGGTGGCCGGGGCCATTGACATACTGGCCACCGGGGGGTTTTTGGGCAGCCGCTACAGGGACCGCCCTTTGGGCGGGCGCTACGCGGGGTACCGGGAATGCCGGGTGGCCCCCGGCTGCCTGATGGTCTACCGGCAGGGAGGGGACAGGCTGGTCCTGTACCGGCTGCGGACGCCGGTGCTGGAGGGCGGGTACGCCATGTTCCTGCTGACAGAGGTCTGCTACCGGCTGTTCCGCAACCCCAGCCGCACGGCCCTTTTGCTGGGCGTTGCGGCGCTGCTGATGGGCAGCATAGCCTTTTACCTGGGGAACATACAGGCCAACCGGGCCGCGCTGGACAGCCTGGTGCAAAACGTGCCAGTCACCGTGCAGGTGGTCAACCGCAACGGCAGCAGTTCGGAGGGGTTGCGCATCAGCATGGCCCATTATACGGCCCTGGCCGGGGCGCCGGTACACCAGGTGCAGTGCACCACCACCTTTGCCGGGGCTTACAGCCAGGGGGCCCGCTTTTTGGCAAGGGAGGGGCGGTTTTTGGGGGGCGACGCCCTTTTGAAGGGGGGCAACTGCCTGGAGGCCCTGGCCATAGAAGAGGGGGACGTGCAGTTTTTGCGGGGCTGGGG
Source organism: uncultured Clostridia bacterium (assembly GCA_947565265.1). Classification (GTDB taxonomy): domain Bacteria; phylum Bacillota; class Clostridia; order Oscillospirales; family Acutalibacteraceae; genus Acutalibacter; species Acutalibacter caecimuris. The sequence goes on from CANOFK010000103.1 coordinate 1,314, forward strand.
GCCAGGGATGTTCGGCGGCAGGGAGGCTGTATGCCTGGCCAACGCCTCTTTTGCCCAGAAGGCGGGCATCCGGCTGGGGGACGAGATCTCGTTGCCGCTGTTTACCATGCGGTACGGCACAAACGGCACCCGCTATCCCCCGCTGGGGGAACAGGTACTGAAGGTGGTGGGCATTTACCAACCCCGTGCCGTTGCGGCCAGCCAGGCGGCGGAGTTATACGGGCCTATCGGCTGGATGCAGGACCTGGCCCAGCAGGCGGACGAGGTGTTCAGCTTGGAGTCGCTATGCGCCCGGCTGGACGACCCTATGGAACTGAACCGGTTTAAGGCATCTTTGGGGGAAATGGGCTTTTGGGAGATCTCCGAAACGGCCCAGGACCGGATAACCGGGGACGCCATTGCCATGGACGACGAGGCTTTCATCAAGACGGCGGGGGAACTGTTGCAGAACCTGGCGGTGTTTAACGGGTTTTTGCCGCCTTTCTTCGCGCTGGTGGTGGGGATGGTTACACTGGTGACTTTTTTGGTGCTGCGGGGCAGCCGGCGGGAGATGGCCATTGCCAGCTCGCTGGGGCGGCAAAAGCTGCTGAACGGGGCCTCCCACTTTTTGGGGGCTTTTCTGGCGGAGCTGGCGGGCTGCGGCGTGGCACTGGCGCTGGCCGGCCTGGCGGCGGGGGCCCCATTGGCCCTGGCCTGGGGCGCGGCCGGGGTATATATGGCCTGCGCCTGCGTGGGCACGGCCCTGGCGCTGGTTTTCCTGCTGCGGTTTGACACCCTTGCTTTGCTGACAAAGGTGGACTGACCCCGGCAGGCCGGGGAACCGGGAAGAGGGTACAAAAACGGACACAACGCCGCCGGACTTGGCCGCCGGGGCGGATTTATAAAGGAGGCTGCCTATATGAGCAATATGCTGACTGCCACGGACGTACAGTACATCTACCAGAGCAAATACCAGAAGGTGCACGCCCTGCGGGGCGTAAGCTGCCAGTTTGAAAGCGGGAAGTTCTACGCCATTGTGGGGCATTCGGGCAGCGGCAAGACCACGCTGCTGTCTATGCTGGCCGGGCTGGGCACCCCTACCGGGGGGGAGGTGCGCGCCGGGGAAGAGGGGCGCACCATTAAGGAGATCGGCAGCGAACGGCACCGCCGGGAGGACGTGACGGTGATCTACCAGTCCTTCAACCTGTTCCCCACCCTTTCCATTACGGAAAATGTGATGTACCCCATGCGCATTAACGGCTATAACGCCAAGGAGGCCAAGCAGCGGGCCAGGGAACTGCTGGACGCGGTGGGCCTGGCGGATGTGGACGGCCGCAAGCTGCCGGCCATGCTCTCCGGCGGGCAGCAGCAGCGGGTGGCCATTGCCAGGGCGCTGGCCTCCCAGGCCAGGGTGATTTTGGCGGACGAACCCACCGGCAACCTGGACTCGGAGAACGGGAAGGTGGTCATCGACCTGCTGAAAAAGCTGGTGAAAGAGCAGGGGTATTGCGTGATTGTGGTGACCCATGACCTGGGCATTGCCGCCCAGGCGGATGTGGTCTACCGGATGAAAGACGGGCTGATGGACCTGGACACCCGGCCGGCCTCTTAGGCCGTACCCACATAAGCGGCGTAGCGGGTTTTGTCTGATGCAAGGCGGAAATACGCAGAAACATCTTGCTGCCCTTGTAGTGGCGTACCGCAAGCATTTTCGGCGGAGGAGAGGGCCATAATCCGCCCACAAGGCCGGTGGAGGGCGTTTTTGTGCACACGCCCTGGCCGGCGGTGGGGAAATGTGCAGCCGGGGCACCCGCCATGATGGGAGGGGGGCCACAGAAGTTTTGTGACAGCCGCCCTACCTTGGCTGCGCTAAGTAGCCGCCCTCGCCCTTTGCAAAGGCGGCGGGGCCTTTAGGGGGCGGCGGGAATCAAAGCCCAAGCGTTGGCGTAGCCAACTTTCTACCGCCGGTGTAGCAGGCGGTACGGGGCGGACAGAAAAACGGCCGGGCAAAGGCGCCCGGCCGTTTTTTATGTGTGGCGTGGGGCCCCGGCCGCCAGCAGGTCCATGGTTTCCCCAAGGGAAAGGCCCTGTTCGGGGGGGCGGGCCAGCACCACCAATTCGGCCCCGGCCTGCCGGGCTGCCTGGGCCTTTTCCCCAAAGCCGCCGGCGGGGCCGCTCTCCTTAGTGACCAGAAAGGCGGCGCCCCCCAAATGCCGCAGGTTTTCCTCTACAGAAAAGGGGCCTTTGGCCGCCAGGATACGGGCGGGGCTGAACCCCAGCGCCCGGCAGCGCTCTACCGCCCCAGGGGCGGGCAGCACCCGCACCGTGCACCGCCGGGCAAAGCCCGGTATGCGGCAAAAGGCCTCCAGGTCTTTGCTGCCGGTGGTGAGGAGGATATCCCCCACTGTGGCGGACAGGTAGCCGGTGAGGGCGGGCAAGTCCGGGAAATACCGGCCGGGGGGGCGGGGGGCATCCTGGCGCAGCACCCGCACATAGGCCCTGCCCGCAGCCCGGCAGGCCGCCCGGATGTTCCCGGTGGCCGCCTGGGCAAAGGGGTGGGTGGCATCGACCACCAGGCGGATGGGGTGGGCCGCCAGCAGGGCCCCTATCCCCTGGGCGTCCAGCCGGCCGGTAAGGGGGATGAGGTGGGGGGACACCGGCAGCAGCCCGGCCCCGTAGCCGGTGGCCACGCTGACAAAGGCCCCTATGCCCTGTTCGGCACAGAACGCTGCCAGCAGCCGCCCTTCGGTGGTGCCGGCAAAGAGCAGCAGGCCGGGAGAGTTGGGCTTACACATCCCGGTAGCCCCGGGGCGTGACCATTTTGCCGCCGATCTCCTGGGTTGCCTCGCTGCCCACAAACACGGTGGTGAACATATCCACCTGCTCCCCGGCCAGTTGCGCCAGGGGGAGCACCCGGATTTCCTGGCCCTCCCGGCCGATGTTCCGGACCCAGCCGCAGACGGTTTCCGGGCTTTTGTACCTGAGCAGGATCTCACAGGCCCGGCGCAGATGCCCGGCCCGCTGCCGGGAGGAGGGGTTGTAGATGGCCAGGGTGAAGTCCCCCTGGGCGGCACAGGCCAGCCGCTTTTCGATCTTCTCCCAGGGGGTGAGCAGGTCGGACAGGCTGACGACGGCAAAATCGCCGGTAAGGGGGGCCCCCAGCAGGGCCCCGCCGCTTAGGGCCGCCGTGACCCCCGGCACCACCTGGATCTCCACCCCGGGGTATGCCTGGCCCAACTGGAAGGCCAGCCCCGCCATGGCGTACACGGCGCTATCGCCGCTGCACACCAGGGCGACGGTTTTGCCGGCGGCGGCTTCCGCCAGGGCCAGGCGCACCCGCTGGGTTTCCTGGCGCATACCGGTGGAGTGGAACGCCTTGTGGGGGAAGATATCCCGGAGCAGCCCTACATAGGCGGTGTAGCCCACCACCAGGCCGCTTGCCTCGATGGCGTTGCGGGCGGCAAGGGTCATGCCCGTTTCGTGGCCGGGGCCAAAGCCTACAATGTATAACAGGTTCATAGGTCACCTCTCTCAAAATCCAGCGCGACTTCCAGCTCTGCCAGGGCAAGGGTCATGCCGTTTTCCGCCTGGCGGGGCAAAAGCAGCCGCCCGCCCTGCATCATGGCGGCGCGCTCGCAGACATTGTCCGCGCCGGTGGTTTGCAGTACAAAGTCCGAATGGGCGAAGGGCCCGGACAGGGACATCAACTGCCGGGGGGTATAGGCCAGCAGGGGCAGCCGGGCCCATTGGCAAAAGGCCAGCAGGGCGGGTTCCTCCTGTTTACGGTCAATCGTGCACAGGGCCCGCAGCCGGTACAGGGGCAGGCCGGCGGCCTTGAGCCGGGACAGGATGAAGGCCCGCAGCCCGCCGGGGAGCACCCCCTTTTTGCAGCCCACCCCCAGCAGCAGGTTTTGGGGGACCAGCCGGAGGGTTTGGGGGAAGGGGCGCCGGGTTTCGTCTACAGAAACGGACAGGCCCAGGGGGGCCTGGGGGGCGAACACCCCGGCGGGCATATGGGCGGCGGGGTAATCGCTGGCAAAGCCCAGGGGGGCCCCCTCCAGTACCGCGGCGGCG
>CANOFK010000104.1 GCA_947565265.1 uncultured Clostridia bacterium
GGTGTACGTCATCCCCACCAACGAAGAACTGGTCATTGCCAGGGACACCAAAGCTTTGGTAGAAGGCAAGTAAGTGCCCGCTATTTTCATAGAAAGAACAGAGAGCGCCCGCGGTATGCGGGCGCTTTTTTTGGCTGCTTTTTTGTCAGGATGGGCGAAAAAACAGTCGAAAGCACGATTTGTACCCCACTACAGGCTGGCAAAATCATGAAATTTTCGGAAAAGGTTGCAATTTTGTAACTTTTACGATATAATGATGGGCAGACCAAGATGCTTTTTGGAGGTACATAGGATATTATGCGAAAACATATGATAAAAAATTTGGTCTTGCCGGTGCTGCTGGCCCTGCTGACTGTACTGGCGCAGGCCACGCCCCTGGCCAGTGCGCTGGAGGCAGGAGAGCCCGCTGCCACAGCCCGGCCGGAGGAAGGCACGGTGGACGAGCCCTCCGAAGAAGGGCCTGCGGGCAGCGGGCCTGTGGGGGAGGAATCCCCCAGCCCCTCCCCGGCTATGACGCCGGATCCGGCCCCTGATGGCGAACCGGCCACGCCTGTACCCGAAGAAACCCAGGCGCCTTCTCCCACGCCGGAGGCCGGGGACAGCCAGGAGGATGGGAGCGCTTCCATCGGCCAGGAGCAGGACAAGCCCCAGAACCTTACAGCCGCGGTGGGCGCCCTGCAAACCGGTACCCATGAGGCGTACATGACCGGCTATGCGGGCGGCTATTTTAAGCCGGAAAACTACATGACCCGGGCCGAAGTCTGCCAGGTATTCTTTAGCCTGCTGAAAAGCAAGCCTGAAAACCCCACCACCAGCTTTACCGACGTGACTACCGGCTGGTATGTGGATGCCGTGGCTGCCATGAGCGCGTTGGGGGCTGTCAACGGTTATTCCGACAATACCTTCCGGCCCAACGGGTACATTACCCGGGCGGAGTTTATCCAAGTCCTCAGCAGCTTTTTCCCGCCGGAGGAACCCGGCGAGGTGCACTTTACCGACGTGCCGGAAAGCCACTGGGCCTATAAGGCCATTGCCATGGCCAGCGCCAAAGGGTGGATTTCCGGGGACGGCCAGGGCACGTTCCGGCCCAACGAGCGGATCAAGCGCTGCGAGGCAGTTACCACGATCAACATAGCCCTGGGCCGTACCACCAGCGACGGTTTTGCCGCTGACCGGGAAACCCAGGAGTTTAAGGATGTACCGAAAAATCACTGGCCCTTTTTGCAGATTGCCGAGGCCGCAGACCCTACGGAGGAGCCCTCGCCCACACCCCCCCCTTCCACCACCCCTACGCCTTCCCCCGGCGGCCAGTTGCCGGACGGTACGAAGGTGGGCTCTATTGTGCGGGTAAATGCTGAAACAGGGCTGAATATCCGTTCCGGGGCGGGCACCAGTTTCTCGGTGGTGACGGCAGTGGTCAACGGTACCCTGTTGACGGTGACGGACATCTCCAAGTACCCCTGGATCGGGGTCCGCACGGCCAGTGGGCTTAGCGGGTATTCCCACTCGGACTACCTGGTGCTGTCCCACGGCAATGGCAATACCAGCCAGAACGGTACTTTGTCCCATTCCTCGCTGACCTTGAACCAGTACATGAGCGCCAGGCTGGACGCCAAAGCGGACGCAAACGTGACGGCCATGCAGTGGTCCAGCACCAATGAGGCCGTTGCCAGGGTGGCGTATACCATTGACTATAACAGCCGCGAGCAGACCGCTGTGGTCTATGCGGGTTCCCCTGGCACAGCCACGTTGAGTTTTGCGGATGGCACCGGCCAGGTGAAGGACACCTGTACCGTTACGGTAACGGCGCCCCAGTCTGTACGCTTTGCCTATGCGGACGGGAACTCCGTGCCCCTGGGCTCGACTTTCGACCTGGTGGCTGTAACGGATACCAGCCGGGAAGAGGTCCGCTTTGACATTGTCAGCGGGCCGGCGGGGGGGAGTTTCTCCAGCAGTTCCTATGAGGAGGAGTCCCGGCAGTCAACCCATGGGCTGCCCACCAACCAGGTGCGGGTGTTCCGCCGCCCGGTGAAATTTGGAGCCTCCGGGCTGTACACTTTGCGGGCCTATTCCGCCCAGGGGGGCGCTTATGCCAGTGACCCGTACGTGTTCACCGTGCTGGTGACCCAGGCTGGCAACGTGACCACGGCAACCAATGAAACCCGCCGCACCAGTGGCAAGATGATCGACCTGATCAAGGGCTTTGAGGGCAATGTATGGGAGATTGAGGACGACCGGATCGTGGCAGGCAACCCCACCGTGGGCCACGGCTATGTAGTCACAAAGGAGAACAACCTGTTCTATAACAACCTTACCGCCACCGAGGCTTACGCGATGCTGGTGAACACTGTTAACAACGGCAACTACTCCAAGGCGGTGGAGAATTTCCGTAAAGAGAACAACATCATGATGAGCCAGGCCCAGTATGACGCGCTGGTGAGTTTTGTCTACAACTGCGTCAGTGGCTGTCTGAATGTAAACGCGTATGATACCCCGAACATCATTTTGAACATGGTGACCCCGCCTGCGGATGTGTCGCCTTCGCGGCCCTACACCGGCGTGCTGAATGTGGTGAAGGCCGAAATGTACGCCCAGACCGACTATACCAGCACCGTGGTGGCGGAGGTGCCTGTAGGTGCAACGGTAAGCATTACCGAGGTGCAGGTGTACCGCACCTCTACCAAGCAGGAGGTATGGTACAAGGCCACCTACAGCGGCAAGACCGGCTGGCTCCCATCGGGCTATGTACGGCTGAGCGGCAATTTCCAGCGTGACCTGAACTACGCGGACTCTACCTCCCTGGCCAATGAGTTCCTACAGTGGAACAAGTCCGGTGGGCGGCTGGTGCCGGGGCTGGTGTACCGGCGGCTGGCAGAGAGCAAGATATTCTTCTTCGGCAACTATGCGGAGGCCGTGAATGACGGCCAGTCCAATTACCGGAGGAACACCTATGGGTTCAATTACCCCGGGCCCTGCAAGTACCTGGATCAGCGATGACCAGGGCAAGGCCCCGATAGGCTGCGAATGGCGCGGCCCTGTGAGTGGTTAAGCATTTTATATATTTTCCTAACCCTGCCATGCCGGCCCGAAACGGGCCGGCTGTGGGGAGGGAGAAAAGGTTCCCGGTTTGTGGCCGGGAACCTTTTTCCTTTTGCTTTCATAAGATGGGTTAGGGCTGGGACGGGCCCGCGTGGCGCCGCCTGCCTTCCACGCCCGGCAGGCCCGCAGGCATCGGCCTGCCGACTATGTAAGCGAGGTGATTTTTATGGATAAACCAGTGATCCTGGTGAGCTCGGTGACATATGCCATGAAGAGCCGGGATCTGCTTTTTAAGCGGGGGATCAGGGCCTTTGTAGAGCGTATACCGCCCACCGCTACCACCGGATGCGGGTACGGGGTCTATGTACCCAACGGCGCCGACGAGGCAGAACGGATTCTACGGGAGAACCGCATTAAGGTGCTGGGCCGTAGGGAACAGGAGGCATCGCCATGATTTATCTGGACAACAGCGCTACCAGCTACCCAAAACCGATGGCCGTACGGCAGGCTATGTCCCAGGCGATGGTCGAGTACGGGGCCAACCCGGGCCGGGGTGGGTTCCCGATGAGTATGCGCACCGGGCAGGCTGTGTATGCGTGCCGGAAAGCAGCGGCTGCGCTATTTGGTGCGGCCGGGCCGGAGTGCGTGGTGTTCCAGCCCAGTTGTACCCATGCCCTTAATCTGGTAATGAAAGGGCTGCTGCGGCCCGGCGACCATGTAGTGGTCAGCGACCTGGAGCACAACGCGGTTATGCGCCCCCTGACTGCCCTGGCGGAGAAGGGGGTCAGCTTTACAGCGGCAAAGGTGACCCCCGGCGACAATGACGAAACCATGAACGCCTTCCGGGCGGCCATGACCCCCAAGACCCGGCTGCTGGTGTGTACCCATGCCTCCAATGTATTTGGGGTGCGTACGCCGGTGGAACGGCTGGCGGCGCTTTGCCACCAATACGGGGCAAAGATATGCGTAGATGCCGCCCAATCGGCGGGGATACTGCCCCTGAACATCGGCGACAGCGGTGTGGATTATCTCTGCTGCGCAGGGCACAAGGGGCTATTCGGGCCAATGGGCACCGGGCTGCTGGTCTTACGCGACCCGGAGGACAAGTTGGGAACGCTGGTAGAGGGGGGCACAGGCACCCAGTCTATGAGCCTACTACAGCCGGACGCCCCGCCGGAACGTTATGAGCCGGGTACCTTAAATGTACCGGGTATTATCGGCCTGGGGGCAGGCATCCGTTTTGTACTGAAACAGACGCCTGAAAGGATTTACCAGGAGGAAATGGCCAGGGTAGGGCACCTCTACCGGCAGTTGAACCGGCTGAAGAAAGTGCGGCTTTACACGCCGCCCCCGGCAGCGCCCTACTTTACGCCGGTGCTTTCTTTTAACGTGGAAGGAATGTCCAGCGAGGAGGTGGGCGGCATTTTGGCCCGGCAGGACATTGCAGTGCGTTGCGGCCTGCACTGTACGCCTACAGCACACAAAAAAATGGGTACCGAAGAGGGCGGCACCGTGCGGGTGTCGCCGTCGATATTTACAAAAACAGAGGAACTGAACGCTTTGGTGCGGGCGGTGGGCAGGATATAAGGCAAGGGTATGGTCAACCGGCCCCGGCCCGGCTTGTGTCAATGGCGCTGGGGTCAGCGCTTTGCTGTACCCGCTTTATAGAAACTGCCTGCCGGCGGGAATGATACGGCCCCCATAAGGGCTTGGGAAAAGGCCTGAAGGTTTTTCCCAGGCTATATGGGGGCCATACTGTAGATCATTTTAGGTAAAATATCAAGTTCTGGCAAAAAAGTCTTTTATTTGTTCCCGGCTTGTGGTAAAATACTTTTAAGAGTGGCCAATGGGAAGGACAAGTCCCAAGGCCGGGCCTGCGGGGCAGTGGATCACATACAGGCGGGCAGGATATACGTGGAAGAAAGGAACGATAGCCGTGGAAACTATTATGGAAAACATAACCCGCATGGGGCAGACTGTGCTGAACCTTGCCCGGCAGTTTACCCTAAAGGACGCCTTGGACGTGGCCATTGTCACGATCTTGCTTTATGGGCTGATCAAGCTGGTGCGGGATACCCGGGCCGGGCAGTTGATGAAAGGCGTTATCCTGCTAGTGGCGCTGTTCCTTATCTCTGACTATGGGCAACTGCTGGTGCTCAACGGCATCTTAAAGGCCTTTTTGCAGTCTGCCTTTGTAATGGTGGTGATCCTGTTCCAGCCGGAGATCCGCAAGGCGTTGGAGCAGATGGGCCGCAGCAAGGTGGCCCAGTCCCTGCCCAACGCGGTTGGGGCCAGAGG
>CANOFK010000105.1 GCA_947565265.1 uncultured Clostridia bacterium
TATAGTAGAGCCGGATGGTATAGCCCAGCTCCTTAGCCCGCCGGATAGTGCGCTCTGTCCGTGCTCCGGCGAGAGTAGTCTCCTGGGTGAAGTTTAGGCCCTTCTCAAGGCACTCGTTTATCTTCTCGACCGCCGCTCTGCCGCCAGCCCCATAACCGCCCAACTTAGCCGACAGCTTGTCCGGGTCGATGATAATGCCCAGGTCGTCCCGCTCCGCTTTTAAGGCTCCAGTCAGGCTGGACTTGCCGCAGCCGTTTACGCCGCCGATGATGGTATATAGTTTCACGATGTGTTTCCTCCGATGGCTTTGCTTTATCTTAATTATAGCACATCATGCTCGGAATAGAAAGGGGAAAGATAGTCTTTTAGCTTCTCCCAGCTCTTTTTACTGACCTTTTTCCGGCCTGCCTCCCAATCGCGTATGGATTTTTCCCCAGTACCTATCAGCTTTGCAAGCGCTTTCCGGCTCAGCCCTAATCTCTCCCGAGCGCGCCGTATCCGGTCACCTGGCCCGTCATAAAGGAACCGGCTGTACTCGTCCAGCAAGTCTTCAACCGGCACCCCATACAACTCTGCCAGCTTGTCCATCGCCTGAGCGGGATACTCCTGGCAAGACCCCCGCTCCATTTCCTCATATTGGCTCAGGGGAATCCCGACCCGCCAGGCAACATCTTTCTGCATCATCCCCAGCCGGTACCGGCACCAGCGTAACCGCTCCGGGACTGTGTGCAGATCCTCGTACTTGCAGGAATACCGTTGAGCCTCTGAAGCCTTCCGCACCTTTCCCAGCCGGAAAGAGAGCACATACAGCGGCGCAAGCCTCCCATCCCTGCCCATCAAATACAGCCCATTCCTCAGGGACACTCTTGCCTGCCAAGCGGAAGTCATGTGATCATAGCATTTTCAATGCACTTGGAGGCGTAGCTGGAGAGGCGGATGCCTTTGGCGGGGTCGAAGGTATCGATGGCTTTGATGAGGCCGATGGTGCCGATGGAGATCAGGTCCTCCTGGTCGTTGGTGCTGACGTAGTATTTTTTGACGATGTGGGCCACCAGGCGCAAGTTGTGCTCGATAAGCTGCCGGCGGGCGGCGGGGCTGCCGGCGGCCATTTCGGCCAGGGCTTTTTTCTCCTGCGCGGCGGTGAGGGCCCGTGGAAAACTGCCTGCGCCGGTGACGTGGAGCATCAGGTAGACAAGGTGGGAGAACAGGTCCAGCAGGCTGGATAAAAACAGGAAACCCATAGGGAACACCCTTTCACACAGAGTTGTTTATGCTGGTAAAGTGTATGAAGGGGCAGGGCGGGAACTTGCCTGTACAGGGAAATTTAGGGGGGATTTTAGGGAGGGCCTGTTTGCGCATAGGGGAAAAGCGGCAGGGTGTGCGGGGAACCCCCGCCAGCCTTCCGGCCGGCGGGGGTTCATACAGAAGGGGGGCTTTCACGTTTTAAGCAGGGACTAGAACACCAGGTCGTAGTTGACCGGGGTGTAGAACAGCTCCCGCACGGCATCGGGGGCATGGGTTTGGCCCAGCACCCACATCAGCTTGGTTACGGTGGCCTCCAGGGTCATGTCGTAGGGCTCCAGCAGGCGGTAGCGCTCTTTGACCCGGTGGCCTACCTGGTACACGGAGAGGTCGCTGCCCTCTTGGGGCACCTGGGTGGCCAGGACCACGGTTTTGCCGGCCTGGGCCAGGGCGTCCAGTTGGCCCAGGTATACGTCCGGGATGCCGCCTACGCCGTAGCTTTCGATAATGAGGCCGTCGCAGAGGGCGCCGGTGGCGGCGAAAGCCTGGGGGTCCAGGCCGGGGGTAAGCTTGAGCAGGGCCACGCGGGTATTGAGGCTGTGGGTGAACTGGGGCGCGCCGGCGCAGTGCCAGGGGATGAACCGGGCAATGCGCCGGTCCCGGATCTCGGCGATATCCGGGAAATTGATGCTGGAAAAGGCGTTGTAGCTTTTGGTGCGGGTTTTGCGGGCCCGGGTACCGGCGATAACATGGCCCCCAAAGACAATGCACACCCCGCCCTCTTGGTGGCAGGCATAGCGCAGGCTGTCGGAGAGGTTCTGGCGGGCGTCGGTGTCCTCCTGGTCGATGGGCTTTTGGGCGCCGGTGAGCACAATGGGCTTGCGGGTGTTTTGGACCAGATAGGAAAGGGCCGCGGCGGTATAGGCCAGGGTGTCGGTGCCGTGGCAGATCACGAAACCGTCGAAGGCGGTGTAGTGCTCCTCGATGGCCTTGGCCAGAAGGAGCCAGTGGCCGGGGGCAATATTGGTGCTGTCGATGTTCAGGGGCTGGAGGGCCTCTACCTGGCAGAACTCCCCGACATCCGGCACACGGGCCAGCAGTTGCCGGGGGGACAGGGCGGGGGCAAGGCCGTCCTGGGTTTTGGCGCAGGCTATGGTGCCGCCGGTGGCGATGAGCAAGATACGTTTCATGGGGTAAACTCCTTTAAAATGGCGGTATGGGCCGGCGGGGGCGGCCGGGCAGAAAAATCCCGCCCGCGGCGGGCGGACGGGGGGGCCGCTACAGCAGGACAATGCCGGCGGCTTTGCACTTCTCCCTGGTTTCCCGGTCCCAGAGGGAGGCCTGGACTTCCCCGATATGGGCCTTGCCCAGCAAAAGCATACACAGCCGGCTTTGGCCGATGCCCCCGCCGATGGTGAGGGGCAGTTGGCCGGAGAGCAGCATTTGGTGGAAGGGCAGCGCCCGGCGGCTCTCGCAGCCGGACAGGCGTAGCTGGCGGTCCAGGGAGGCAGGGTCTACCCGGATGCCCATGCTGCTGATCTCCATGGCCATGCCCAGCGGCTCGTGCCACAGGAGCAGGTCGCCGTTGAGCTGCCAGTCGTCGTAGTCCGGGGCGCGGCCGTCATGGGGCCGGCCGCTTTTCAGCTTGCCGCCGATCTCCCGGATGAACACGGTTTTATGCTCCTGGGTGAAACGGTTCTCCCGCTCTTTGGGGGTGAGGCCGGGCCAGCGGTCCTCCAACTCCTGGGTGGTGACAAAGGTTACGTCCCGGCAAAGCTGGGTGTTCAGGTGGGAGAACTGCCATTTCAACTCGTCCAGCGTGCCGCAGATGGCGCTGACGATCTTCTCTACGGTGTCCATGAGATAGGCTGCATGGCGGGTATCCTTATCAATGACCTTCTCCCAGTCCCACTGGTCTACGTAGATGGAGTGGAGGTTATCCAGCTCCTCGTCCCGGCGGATGGCGTTCATATCCGCCACCAGGCCGTTGCCCACGAAGAAGTCGTAGTCGTGCAGGGCCAGGCGTTTCCACTTGGCCAGGGAGTGCACCACCTGGCCCTGGCCCCCTACGGCGGGGATATCGAACCCTACGGGGCGCTCTACGCCGTTGAGGTCGTCGTTCAGGCCGGTGGCGGGGTCTACGAACAGGGGGGCGGTGACGCGCTTGAGATGCAGGGCCGCGCAAAGCTTGACCTGGAAAATGTTTTTAATCAGGCCGATGGCTTTCTGGGTGTCATACAGGCCCAGGGCGGGGGTGTAGCCGGTGGGGATCACAGTCATGGGGAACACTTCCAATCTTAAAAAATGAATGGCAGGGGCGCGGGGTCTTCAATATGCCGGCGGAAACTTCTTTGACGGTGATAGTATAGCATATAAAATGCAATTTGTCCAGAGCGCTGTTGCAGGAGGGGGAACGGGAAGAAAAAGGGCTTGACAAAGGCGAACGGTTGTTCTATAATAGGGGTAGGGCCTAGGGCGTGTTCCCATAGCAGCTTATGTGAACACGCCCTAGGAAAGGCAGGCTTGGCCGTTTGGTAAGCCGGTTTTGTGTGAGGTGACGCTTATGGGTGGGTATCCCCGTACCAATGGGATCCTTCATGTGGATATGAATAATTTCTATGCCTCGGTGGAAACCCTGTATGCGCCGGCGTACAGGGACGTGCCCATGGCCGTGGCCGGGGACAAGGAGAGCCGCCACGGGATTATTCTGGCGAAAAATATGCTGGCAAAGGCCAGGGGGGTGAAAACCGCCGAGCCGATTTGGCAGGCCATGCGCAAGTGCCCGGACCTGCGGATTTTGCCGCCCCACCACGAGCGCTACGCCATGTTCTCGAAAATGGCGAAGGAACTGTACGCCCAGTACACCGACCAGGTGGAGCCCTTTAGCCTGGACGAGTGCTGGCTGGACGTGACCGGCAGCGCCCGGCTGTTCGGCTGCGGCAGGGAGATTGCGGAGGACATACGCCGCCGGGTGAAGGCGGAACTGGGGCTGACAGTGTCCGTGGGGGTTTCGTTTAACAAGGTGTTTGCCAAGCTGGGCAGCGACTACAAAAAGCCGGACGCGGTAACGGAGTTCGGCCCGGAGGAGATGGAAAGGATCATATGGGGGATGCCATGCGAAGAACTGTTGTTTGTGGGGCCTAGCACCAGCAAGGCCCTGCACCGGTACGGCATCCACACCATTGGGGACATTGCCCGGATGGACATGGCCGTTATGCGCCGCCTGCTGGGCCGGATGGGCGAAACCCTGTGGGTATATGCCAACGGCCTGGACGACACCCCCGTGCAGCGGCTGGGGGAAGGGCAGGGGCCGAAAAGCATTGGCAGCAGCACCACTTTGCCCAGGGACATTACCCAGGAGGCGGATATTCGGGCGACGCTGTTTGGGCTGGCGGAAACCGTGGCCCGGCAGCTACGCGGCCAGGGGCTGAAGGCAGGGGAGGTGCAGATTACCGTGCGCAACAAGGATTTCCAGGAGTTTCAGCGGCAGACGCGGCTGGCGGCCCCGGTGTGCGACTCGCGGTCGCTTTACCGGGCGGCGCTGGAGCTGTACCATCGGGAGGACAAAAAGTGGGAAGTGCGCCTGCTGGGCGTGCGGGCCGGCCGGCTGACCCCGGCCGGGGAGAGCCAGGTCAGCCTGTTTGAGGCAGCCGACGGGCTGGAACGGCTGGAGAAACTGGAAAGCGCCGTGGACCGGGTGCGGGAGCGCTTTGGCAGCGGCTGTATAGACCGGGCCTTTGTGATGCAGGGCCGGCGGGGGGATAAGCCGGGGTAAGGCGCGCTGGCCAAAAGGGAAAAGCGGCGGGCTAGGGCTTGTTCCCGGGCGTGAAACGCGGGCGGACAGGGCGGCCGGTGCGGCTAGGGGGTTCCAAAGGGCCTGGGGCCCTTTAGCGGAGCCCAAAGGCAAAGGGGGCGCCCCCAAAAAAGGAGCGTAAAGCGATGGATGTTTTTGAGAAACTGGAGATACTGACGGACGCGGCCAAGTATGACGTGGCGTGCACGTCCAGCGGGGTGGACCGGCCGGGGGTGCAGGGCAAGCTGGGCAGCGCGGTGAAGGCGGGCATCTGCCACAGCTTT
>CANOFK010000106.1 GCA_947565265.1 uncultured Clostridia bacterium
AAGTAACTCTACATGGGTACCTTCCTCCCCGGCCGTTTCATGGCCACCCCTTATTATACGCCATCTTTCCAAAACTTTCAACCCATCCGGGCCCATAGGCGCATTTTCCGCGGCGCTTTTCCCTATGCACTGCCAGCCGGCCGCCCTCTGGGGGACGCCGGTAAGGCCATCGCCCCTGCCGTGCATTTTGGCCCCATCGCAAACTGTGACAGGATTCCCGCCCCAAACATGGTACCTTGTTCTCAAGCAGGATAACTGGGACAAGCGGGGCAGGCAAAGCCCCCCAAAAACGTTTTTACGCAGAAAGGAGCCATCCGTCATGCCGATCAACCAAAACAAGACCTGCCGGGCCCTTGCGCTGGCCCTCTCTTTTGCCCTGATTTTCACCGCCCACCAGGCCCTTGCCGCCACCGGTTCCCCCGGCCCCTCCCTGGAGCCCGTGCGCCTGGAAACCACCATTTTCTTAGGACAGGCGGTGCCTTTGCGCCACCAGGGCCTCCCTTTGGAGGAGGCTTTGCGGCAGGCGCTGGGCAATCCCCCCGGCCTGCTGGAGGCATTCTATGTCAGCCCCACCGGCCTGCTCCCCCTGGAGGAGTTGGGCCGCTACCGCCCCTGCGCCGATGAGGACATCAAGCTCTCTGTGGTGCTTTACGGCAAAGGTGGCCGGGATACCTGGAAAAACCTTACATACCGGGTGAACGTGGCCGGCGGCACCGTGCGGGTGCTGGTGGACGCCGCCGGCCTGGGCCCGGAGAGCCAGGGGCTGTTCCGGCTGGAGGGCCAGGGGCTGGCCCTTTACCGCCAGGCTGTGGTAGAGGCCGACCCCCAGGGCGGCCCGCCTAGGCTGGAGGCGGTCTTTTCCGGCCTGCCCTATGGGGTGTACCGGGTGACGGCTATGTCCGGGGGGCAGGCGCAAACGGCCCGGCTGGGGGTTTGCGAAACGGACGATACCATCAGCACCGCCCGGGCGGAAACGGCTCTGCGCTTTGGCCCCCTGCCCGGCGGTAGCGAAACCGCCGGGGAAAGCTACCGGCTGGGGGTGCAGCCATGAGGGGGAGCAGGGGCATGGCCATTGCTCTTTTGACCCTGCTGGCCGGGCTTTGGGGCTTTTGCTGGCAGTTGGAGCCGCAGGCGGAGGCCCTGGTGGTAGAGGCAGTCTCTCTGCGGGAGGAGGGCACGGGCAGCACAGAGGGCACGGTTTTGACCCAGGGCCAGCCTGCCGCCGGTGGCGTGGCCTTCCGCAACAGCGGGCGGGCCGGGTGCCGCCTGCGGGTAAAGCTGTGCGTCACCGAACTGGACGGCAAGCCCGTGCTGGAGGCCGGCCACGAAACGCCCTCAGGCTTTGCCCCCGCGGGCACGGAAACGACCCGGGGCGTGGAATACTGGACAGCCCGGGGCGAATACCTATATTATAACAACCGGCAGACCGGCGATGTGCTGCTGCCCGGCCGGAAAACCCCCGCCGTATATACGGCTGTCAGGCTGAATGAGGCCCTGGCCCCGGAAGATCTGGAAAAGCTTTCGTTGCTGGGGTGGGAGCAGCAGTTGTTTGTGCTGGCCCAGCCGGAGCCGGAATAGGCCGGGGACAGGGAGGGCTGTGGGATGGGAGGCTGCTGGCTATGGGTGATTGGCGGGTATGTGGCGGCCGCGGTAGCCGCCTGCTGGCTGTTGGCGGCGGTTATGGCGCACAAAAGGGAAAGGCCCGCCAAACGGCCCCGCCGTAAGCGCAAGCCGTAACCACGGGCCTAAAACAGCGCGCCCCTTTTGCCGCGTGGCGGCAGGGGAGGGCGCGTCCCTAAAAAAGCGAAAAATACCCCAGCCGTATGCTGTGGCCGATCACGGCGATTAAAAAGCCCAGGGCCGCGCCGCAGATGGCCTCCCGCACCCGGTGGCCCAGGGATTCGTTGAGCCGGGGGATCAGCTCCCGCAGGGCTTGCCGGTCCTGGGCGTCGCCGGCCGTTTCCAGGTACTCCACAATGTGGTTGATGGCGCGGGCGTGGAGCCCGGCCGCCCAGCGAACCCCGGTGGCGTCGTACATCACAATCAGCGCCAACACAAAGCTTAGGGCGAATACCGGGGAGTTGAACCCATACAGGTAATAGCTGGTGAGCAGCACCGAGCAGGTGACGGCCGAGTGGGAACTGGGCATCCCGCCCGCGCCTGCCAGCCGGTGCCGGTCGAACTGCTTGTGCTTGACCGCGTCTACCAAGGTTTTTATGGCCTGGGCCGCGGCCCAGGAGGCTACGCTGGCGTTGATCAGCGGGTTTGATAGGAGAAAACTCAGATCCATGCGGGACGTCCTTTCCGGGGGCGATTTTTGTATATTGTTTATATTATAAACGGTTTTTGCCCGGCCTGTCAACCGCTTAGGGGAAGATGGCCGGGTTTCTTTTTGGGGGATGCGGGGCCTTTTTGCGGGGCGGCTTGCATTCCCCTTCAAACTGTGGTAAAATCGGATGCAGGAGGGATGCCCTGTGAACCGGAACTATGCCAAAGAATTGCAGGCCCTTATCCGTGGGCTGAAGGGCGAGGTGCCCACGTTGCTGCTGCACGCCTGCTGCGCCCCCTGCTCCAGCGCGGTGCTGGCTTATCTGGCTGATTATTTTGACATTTCCCTGCTGTTTTATAACCCCAACATCGCCCCGCAGGCCGAGTATGGCAAGCGCCTGCAGGAACTGGAACGGCTGGTGGGGGAAATGCCCCTGAGGCACCCCCCGCGCCTGGTGCCCTGCCCCTACGACGCCCCGGCCTTTGACCGGGCCGCTGCCGGGCTGGAAGGGGAGCCGGAGGGCGGGGCCCGCTGCCTGGCCTGCTACCGCCTGCGCCTGGAGGAGGCCGCGAAAACCGCCCGGCGCTTGGGTCTGGATTACTTTACCACCACCCTGAGTATCAGCCCCCTGAAAAACGCCCAGGCCCTGAACCGCATGGGCGAGGAACTGGGGGAAAAGTACGGCGTGCGGCATCTGCCCGCTGACTTTAAAAAGCAGGAGGGCTACAAGCGCTCGGTGGAGCTTTCCCGGACATATGGCCTGTACCGGCAGGATTACTGCGGGTGCCGGTACTCCAAAGCCCAGCGGGAGCGGGAAAAGGCGGAGAAAATCCGGCGGGAAGGGGGCGCAGCCCATGGTGACGCATAAGGGCGTACGCTACCTGGCCGCCGATGCCCACGCCCATATCTACCCGGAGAAGATCGCCGAAAAGGCCACGGCCTCGGTGGGGGAATTTTATGGGCTGGAGATGGCCCAAACCGGCCTGCCCGCCGTGCTGGCAAAGGCCGGGGCCGCGGCAGGGCTGGACCGCTTTCTGGTGTGCTCTGTGGCCACAAAAGCGGAGCAGGTGCCGGCCATCAACCGCTTTATAGCGGACACCTGCCGGGAGGATCCCCGGTTTGTGGGCCTGGCCGCCTGGCACCCGGATGTGGCGGACCTGGAGGGCGGGCTGGACAGCCTACAGGCCAAGGGGCTACGGGGGATCAAGCTGCACCCGGACTTTCAGGGGTTCTGCCTGGACAGCCCTACCATGCTGCCCTTTTACCGGGCGGCGGCCCGGCGGGGGCTGCCTTTGCTGCTGCACATCGGGGACCCCCGTGGGGACGCCTCCTCGCCCTTACGCCTGGCGCGGGTGCTGGACAAGGTGCCGGGGCTGACCTGCATAGCTGCCCATCTGGGGGGCTATACCCAGTGGCAGGCCGCCCGGAATTGCCTGCGGGGGGCGGGGGTGTATACGGATACCTCCAGCTCCCTGCCCTTCCTCAGCCGAGAAGAGGCCCTGGAAAGCATAGCCTGCTTTGGGGCGGAGCGGGTGATGTTTGGGACGGACTTCCCCATGTGGCAGGCCAAGCAGGAACTGGCGCGTTTTTTTGCCCTGGGGCTGCCGGAGGAGGAAAACCGGGCGATACTGTACGGCAACTTTGCCCGGCTGTTTGGGGTGGACGGGCATGGATGAGGCGGCGTTCCTGGCGGCCTGTAGCCGGGCCATGGAGGCGGCCGGGCCCCGGCAGGGCATCGGGCGGCTGGGGGAGAAGTCCCTGCACGCGGCGCTGAAGTTCTACCTGGAGCCGGACGAGGGCCGGCACGAGGTACAGGTGGGCCGGTATGTGGCGGATATTGTGAACGAAAGGGGTATCACCGAGATACAGACCGGGAACTTTGGCCGGCTGCGGGAGAAACTGGCCTTCTTTTTAGAGCATTACCCGGTAACTTTGGTGTACCCGGTGGCAGCGGTAAAGTGGCTGGTCAGCGTAGGTGGGGACGGGGCCCAGAGCCGCCCGCGGAAAAGCCCCAAGCCTGGCGGCCCCTGGGAACTGTTGACGGAACTGTACAGCCTGCGGGAGCAGTTGGGACGGCCGGGGCTGGGGTTCTGCGTGCCGCTTTTGGAGGTGGAGGAGTACCGGCTAAAAGGGGGCGGGCGGCGGGGCTATACCCGCTGGGAGCGTATGCCTGTGCGGCTGCTGGGGGAGGTTTGGGTGCGTGACCCCGGCGAGGCGGCCGCCCTGCTGCCCCCTGGCCTGCCGGAGGTGTTTACGGCCAAAGACTTCCGGGAGAAGGGGCGGCTTTCCTCCATGGACGGCTCCCTGGCGCTGGCCGCGGCAAAAGCGCTGGGGGCTGTGGAGCGGGCCGGCTCACGGGGACGGGCCTATCTGTACAGGCGGGCCCGGCAAGCGTAGGACGGGGGCTGTGGGCTTTTGGCCCCATTATTTACTGAAAGGATGGATGGGAAATGATCGATATGCAGAAACTGGCCTTTTTCGCGGAGGGGAACCTGTTTACCGGCAGTGTCAGCGAGCCTGCCGGCAGGGTGATGCGGTACCGGGTGGAGCCCGACCGCGAAAATGAACAACTGACGGCCTGGCGCTGGCAGACGGACCGGTGCTTTGAGCGGGCCGGCGAAACCGCCCGGGCGGAATTCCGGCTGACACAGCAGGGACTGGACGAACTGATTGCCTGGCTGGAGGCCGCCTGGCAGGAGGAGGCGCGGTAGAGCCTGTACGGAAGGGGGCGGCGTATTTTTCGTGGATAAGGGGCGGATATCACAAAAAAAGGCTTGCCAATCCGGCCCGGATGTGGTATGATAATCTGGAAGGCCCGGCGTGCCGCTCCTGGCCCACGTGGACCATTAGCTCAGTTGGTTAGAGCAACCGGCTCATAACCGGTCGGTCCGGGGTTCGAGTCCCTGATGGTCCACCATGTTTACACATCTTAAAAGATGCCACACCGAAAAAACCCCGGAATTCCGGGGTTTTTTGGCGTTCAAGAGGCCAAAAAAGGACCGTCACGG